>DASRLH010000206.1:0-51415 GCA_035648595.1 Tepidisphaeraceae bacterium | reverse complement strand
GGCCGACGCCCAGACGGAACGCGGCGACCAGGTCGTCAAGGGTCTCGAACAGGACGTTGGCCAGCACCGTTCGTTTCAGGTGGCCCCAGAGCCGCTCGATCAGGTTCAGGCTCGGGCAGTACGGCGGCAGCCAGTAGACCTCGACCTGATCGCGATGTTGCTCAAGCCACAGACGCACGGCCTTGGTGCAATGAAAAGCGGCCGTTGTCGCAGACCAGGCGGACCTTGCGTCCGCCATAGGCGGCGACAAGGGCGAGGAGGAACGCCAGGAAGTGCACGCCGCTCTTGGTGGCGGCGATGGTATAAATAATCTTGCCGGTCGCGTAGTCCACGCCGCCGTAGACGACCTGCTTTTCGTTCTTGCCCGGGGCTGGGATCTGCGGCTGTTCGCCGACCGGCGCCCACATCCGCGTCAGGGTCGGATGGCGATGGATCTCGACCTCGTCCTGGATGACCAACGCCTCGGCGGCATTCTTCCTGACGGCTTTTTTTTTAAGCGGATCAGTTCCTCCTTGGATTTCTCGTACGCCGCCTCGTCGCGCTTGCCCTTGAGTGTGTGCTTGGGACGCTGGAACGCTCCAATCGGACGGCCGTACATCGTATTCCAGCTATTCAATGATGACGACACCCGATTCGCCTATCCGCAGGACAAGCTTATCCACATCGCGGGCATGGTTCGGCATGATGAACCGCACTTCCCTCACGGCCATATCGGCGCCGCGCCCAAACCTGCCGTCTCTTCCAGGCCCAGCATGAGATTGGCGTTTTGCACGGCCTGCCCCGCCGCACCTTTTCCCAGGTTGTCTATCGCGCCGATCGCGATGGCAATTCCCGCCCGCGGGTCGGCGGCGTAGGTCACGTAAACCAAGTTCGACCCCGTCGCCCATTTACTGTGCGGCGGCTTGTCCAGCACGCGCACGAAAGGGCGATCCTTGTAAAACGCGCGGGCGGCGTCGAGGCATTGCTGCGTGGTGGCCCTTGAGCGCGCGTAGCAGGTGGCGAGGATGCCGCGCGTCATGGGAACAAGGTGGGGGGTGAAGGTGAGCGAGATGGCCGAGCCGGCAAGTTGCGACAGGGCCTGGTTCATTTCCGGCACATGGGCATGCTTGAGCAGGGCATAGGCGCAAACGTCTTCGTTGACCTCGGCATAGCCGAAGGTGTTGCCTCCGCCGCGTCCGGCGCCGCTGACGCCGCTCTTGGCGTCGATGATGATTCCCTCGGGCTCGACCAGTTTTCCCGCGACCAGCGGCGCCAGGGCGGCCAGCGAGGCGGCCGGGTAGCAGCCGGGGTTGGCCACGCGTGTGGCTCCGCGAATTTTATCGGGCCAGACATCCGCCAAACCATATGTCCAACCGTCGGCGAAGCGATGGTCGCCGCCGATGTCAACGATGCGCGTTTTCGCCGGCACTTTCGCAAGGGCGGCTTTCGATTCACCCGAGGGAAGGGAGGTGAAGAGCAGATCGAGGTTGGCGGGAAGGCCGGCAGGATCCCATTTTTGGATTTCGAGTTCGCCCAAAGGCGCGGGAAGGCCGGGGAATCGCTCGATGAGTTTCTGTCCCGCGCTGCTCTCGCCGGCGGCGTGGATGATGCGGAAGTTGGGATGTGAAGCGCAAAGCCGCAAGGCTTCGCCGCCCCCGTAGCCGCTGATGCCGACGATGCCGATGTTGAAGAAGTCTTTGGGATCGCTCACGTCTGGCGTTGCTCCGTGGAACTGCGTTAATGATAAACTAACGGACCGTTTGCGGATACCCGGGTGTCTCGCTCGGGCTGTGACGGGTCTCACACTTTGGGCCGGTGCAAGTTGGTGAGAAGAAAATCGTCATCGTATCACGGGCGTCTCGCCCGTGCGGGTGGCGCGGCAGTAGAAAAGCTGCGATTTTTCCTTCTCCACGCAACAGGCACGGGCGAGACGCCCGTGATACGATGAGACGATTGTAGACCGCTATCATTCATGCAATGTAAGGGTTTCCCCCTTGGGGAACCCGTCGAAATTTATAACGCCATCCCCCGCTCCGTTGAGGTACAATCCGGCGGCATGGATTTTCTCAAGACGGTTGGTGGGAAGGTGGTGTCGGGCCTCGTGGGGGTCGCGGTCATTGCGATCGCGATCTCATGGTGGCAAATGGACCCGCGCACCCGGCAGATGCTGCTGACCGGCACGGGGCGGATCCTGAGCTGGCTGATGGTCGTGCTGCTGGCGCCGTGGGCGACGTTCTTTGTCAGCGGCTGGGTCGCCCGCCGTGACAGCAACGCGGCGGGGGCGGCACTGGTGCTTGGGTATACGGCTTTGGAAGCGGTTTTGCTTGCGTGGCTGTTCCAGTGGACAATTGCCGGCACCACCGCCCTGGTCTTCTTCATTGCCGCGACTTTGCTTGCCGGTGCGTATAATCTGTTCGTCTGCGACTGGATCGCGGAGAAGGCCGGATAGGAGGCGTTGCGATGCCAAATGTGAATCAACGAGTGGGCGAATACGTTCTGCTGGAAAAAATCAACAGCGGCGCGTTCGGCGAAGTCTGGAAGGCGCACCATCATGTGTGGGCGGACCAGTTCGTTGCCATCAAGATCCCCACCGATCCGCAATTTCTCCGCAACCTGCAGCGCGAGGGCGTCGCCATTCACGGCCTGGTGCATCCGAATATCGTGCGCGCCATCGGCTTCGATCCGTATGCCCAGATCCCGTACCTCACGATGGAATACATCCCCGGCACCAGCCTTAGGCCGCTCATTCAAAAGCGCACCCTGGCCATCCCTGATGCCGTCGCCATCATGCGGCAGGTGCTGGGCGGATTGGCCTATGCGCATCGGCAGGGCGTGATTCATCGCGACATCAAGCCGGAGAATATCCTCGTTCACGAGCGCGCTTTCTCCGAAGGGTTTGGCGTTGAGGGGTTGTTGAAGGTGACGGATTTTGGCCTGGGGCAGGCCACCGCGAACACGGCGATGGGCTCGATCGCGTACTCGCAATCGCTGGATTCGCCGATGGGCCGGGAGATCGCCGGCACGCTGGATTACATGGCTCCCGAGCAGCGCAGCGGGGCGGCGGTAGATGCCCGCGCGGATCTGTATGCCTGTGGCGTGGTGCTATATGAAATGCTCACCGGGGAGCGGCCCGCCGGCACCGATTTGCCCAGCGACTTGAACCGTGCCGTGCCGCGCGGATTGGATGAAGCGTTTCGACGATCGTATTCGCGGCTGGATAAGCGGTATGCCTCGGCAGCGGAATTTCTGGCGGCGCTGGGGCAGAGCGCTCCGCCGCCTTTGCCCGAATCTTCGAGGATGGGTCCGCCTCCGATTATTCCGCCGATCGCGCCTGGATATGCACCGGGATTTGCGCGGGGCATCACGGGCGTGGCTGGAACGCGGATGCAATGCCCGCAATGCCGTCAGCCGGCCGATCCGGCCGACCAGTTCTGCATGCACTGCGGCGTGCAGCTTGTTGAGAACGTGCGGCGTTGTCCGCAATGCGGCGCGTATCCCGACGCCGCCGACCAATATTGCATCTTCTGCGGCCAGACGCTGGCGCCGCAACTGAGCCGCGTGTAATCGCGCGGGGAGGATTTGGATCATGCACCTTGCACTGGCCGCGATCATTTTCATCATGCTGATTGCCTTTGCCGTCCTGTTTGTCGGCGGCTGGATTGTGTTGACGGTGGGAAGGGTGCTGTTCCGGGGATTGGGTGGCGGGGCGCGGGCCACGCGATCAAGGAGTGCAACGAACAGCGTTGTATATTGCGGACGCAAGGACTGTAACGCCGACAATCCGGCCCGGGCGCGATTTTGCCGGCGATGCGGGGCACCGTTGCAGCAAAGCGGGGGTTTTGGGTCGAGGAGGGTGGCGTGAGTGAATAAGTACGACCGGCGTTGTCCACGCGGGGGACAGCGACGCCGCGAAGCACCGGTAATGTAGACGTGCGTCGGTTTTATTTTGGTGTCGCGCTTCCAATCCGGGGCGGCGCGGCGGGATAGGCCATTGCCCTCTGAGTGAGGATGACGCCGCTTTGTCCCGGCGTGGACGCCGATACGCGGAAAGTGTTGGGTCTTTTATTGAGAAGTGAAATGCCGTTTACGCAGCATGGGAATGACATGCCTCTGTAGAACGTCGCAGTGAGTTCAACGATGTACACCCCCGGCTATCAAACCTCTGTGCCATTGCCCGGTCCGGCCGCCGACGATTTGGCGGCGGTGGCGGTGCGCCGGCTGGAAAAGCGTGCGTCGGCGTTTTCATCGTGGGGCGTTCTCAAGACCATCCTGTTGGGGGTGCCGAGTTTTGGGCTGCTGCCGTTGCTGGTATGGCCGGCGCGATTCCGCGAATACGCGGCCGATGATGCACAGGCGATGCAGGAACTGGCCGAGTGGTCCAAGCAGCGCGGCAGACGGCCGGCGGCGGTGGGGCCGTTGCTGGCGGCGGCGGAGGATACCACCTTCCGCCCGCTTCCCTGGATTTTGTCGCTGCTACTATGCATCTTCGTGGTCGGGGCTTTCGCGATCCAATACGCGCGTCAGCCGCTGGAATTGGCGAGTCTGCTCGATTGCACGTATTACCATCAACTTGATATCTCGCAGAGCTCGCCGTTGGATCGCAACGAATTTCTGTATCGCGTTTGGATCGCGTCGCTTTGCCTGGGGTTTGGCTTGCACTGGATTCAGGTGCGGTCGCACGCCAGCGACATGAAGCGGTTTGTCGCGCGGTTTAATCCCGTGCTGGCCGCCGAGTCGCTGCCGCCGGTGAAACTGCCGGGGCGCGGGTGGTCGTGCTTCCGGCCCATGTGGCTGCTGACGGCAATCGTACTTTGCTGTTATGGGGCATGGTGGGGCATCCCGATGGTGCTGGCCGGGATGGCCCAAAGACGATATACCAAGGTGACTGGCCGGTTTCTGCGGGCTCAGTTGGCCGGGCGCATGAGACAGATCGCCGCGACGCGCCGGCCCATCGTTTTCGCGCCGCCGATGCCCCCGCCGTTGCCCGTGAGCGCGGCATTGCGGCGCTGCGCCAATGGGCGCTGCCTGGCCGTCGTCCATCCGCAGGCGCGTTTTTGCCCCCGATGCGGCAGCCGGATGGTTTGAGGGTAATTCCGAGCATGAAGACCAGCCCCGATCCATCCATCCATCGCCATCGCGAGCAGCAGATCATCCAGCATGTGGAGAAACTGCTGGCCGATGATCGGCTTCGCATTGACACCACCATGGGCCGCCGACCCGTCACCGCCTTCATCCGCGATGTCTCGCGCTCCGACCGCGCGCTCGATCTCAAACGCCTGATGAGCGAGATGAACGTGCCGGATCGTGAGCTGCAGGCGCAGATGCCGATTGGCGAATCGCTCGAGGTTGCACTCACGCAGACGCGCTGGATGGTTTTCAAGAAAACGGTGGGACGGCTGCGGGTGGCGTGCGTTTCTCCAAGCCGGGCGCTGCTTGGGAGCCAGGAGATCAAGCCGATGACCGGCGGCGAGGCGCTCAAGGCGCTGGCATCCATGCCGCCTTCGCTGGGCGGCGTGCCGCTGACGGTGGTGCTGGTTTCCACCAGTGGGTTTACGCTCGAAGCACACGAAATCGCCGAGCGCCGGCCCGATCGCACGGTGATCCTTGTCGAGCCCAACGGCGCCGGCGGCTGGACCGCCAGCGGCCCCGCGGAGACCAAGGCGCTGGCCGACCTCTTCGACCCGGAGGCCGAGGAGGAGAAACGCCAGCGCGTCCGCAACATGATCGACGAGGCTAGGCTCGATCTGCTGACCAGCGGCATCGCCACCGAAAAAATCGCGGCCAAGTCGCAACTGCCTGTGCAAATCGTGGAATCGGAAATGAAAAACTACGCCCGTCTCAATCCGGGCCTGTCGGCCAAGCGGCTTGACGGGCGCGTGGTCCTGTTCCGTGAAGGATCGGCAAATGTCACCTCGCCGGCATCTGATTCCGGAGGCTCCATGGGGCTGATCGACCGCGTGCGCGCCCTGTTCTCCCGCAAGGGTGAGAATGAGAAAAAGATAGCGTTTCTCTCCGAGCGCAAGGCCGCCCTGAGCCTGCAGCGCGACCGGGCGTACGAGGAAATGGGCGTGCTGGAGAAGCAGGAGGCCTCGTTCAAGCAGCAATTCAAGGAGGCCGGCGGCTCGATCACCAAGCGTCGCGTGACCAGTCAACTGCTTCAGCTTCGCAAGGATCTGGAACGCCGCCAGCAATTGCTTTCAGTATTGAACCAGCAGGTGAACGTGGTGAGCACGCACCTGCACAATCTGGATTTGGTGCAGCAGGGCCAGACCGCGAAACTGCCGGACACCGAGGAAATCACCGCCGACGCGGTCAAGGCCGAGGAAATGCTGGCCCAACTGGAGGCCGACACCGAGTTGGCCGGCTCCGTCGGGCAAATCGCCATCGCCGGGATGAGCGAGGAGGAAAAGGCGCTGTTCGATGAATTGGAGCGCGAAACTGGTGGCGAAGCCGAGGTGGAGACAGTTGAACCGTCGGCGCCGCAGGCTGTCGAACAGCCGGCGCGAACGGTCATGCGCGACCCAGTCCAGCAGGCTCATAGCGACGCCACTGTCTCCGCTCCGCCGGTATCTCAAGCACCATCTCTTCGCGCCGAACCGGAAGCAGGATAAGACGAAATTCGAACTCCGAATGTCGAAATCCGCCTTCGGCTCTGAGGCTCAGTCTCGAAGAGAAGCAAGTCCAAATGATGAAAACACAAAATTCAAAACAGGCCTGCGTAATTTGTTCGTGGCACGTGCGGCTAGCCCGTTGTCTTCGGCCAAGAACACGGGCGAGCCGCCCGTGCCACTTATTTTTCCAAGACACGCCACAAGCATTCGCTACGGGCATCTGCGCGTTTTTGAAATTTGAATTTTAGATTTGTTTCGGATTTCGGCATTCGGATTTCGGATTTTCCTCATCATGGCTTTAATCGACAAGATTTTCGGCCGCAAGAAGAGCCTCAGCCAGCTCGACCGCTCGGAGTTGCGCAAGGAGGAGATTCTTCTCACCAAGCAGCGCGACCGCCTCTTCAAGCGCATGGATCAGGTCGGGCAGGACAAGCAAAAAATCTTCCAGCAGGGCGCCACGCAAAAATCCCCCGAGCTTCGCAAGGCGCTGGCACAGGACTTTGAGCTCAAGACCCAGGAGCAGCTCATGGCGGCCCGCGAGCTCAACCTGCGCAGCAAGGAATTGCTGACGGTGAGCCGGTTGCGGATGGTCAAGGAAAACAACGAGCGCGGCCGCGCCCTGGGCCGGCTCAATCTCACCGACAAGGACGTGGCCAGGATCAGCGGGTGGATCGAGGACGACTCGGTCACCCAGGACATGTACCACGACCGCCTCAACCAGATCCTCGATCTGGGCAGCCAGTCCGACAAGGACGCCCTCTCCCAGGCCGGCCTCACCGGCGCCGGCCAGGAACTGATGAATATCTGGTCCGAAATGGATCGCGGCTCCCTCAAGCACGAGGAGGCCTTCGAGGAAGCCGACAAAGCCGTCCGACGTCGGAAGGCTTCGATGGAGAAGGAACTTTAATTCGTGCTGTGCGAGCAAGGGAGAAGTTTCCCATGGGCGAGCGAGTGGTCATTGCCGAGGAACAACCTCGCAAAGTAGTTCCGCTGGATTACGGGCATAAGGCATCCTTTACGGCCATTCCATCGTGGACGCACGACGTGCTCCGCTTTCTGGGCGGCGGACGGCAGGTGGGGTTTGCTTCCGGGATGGCGTTGTTCTTCGCCGGCCTGGACGTCAGATGCGGCGCGGAACGGATTGATCTGAGTACCCTTCTGCTCGCGCTGGGCAGCTTTATTTTGGGCCTCTATGTTCCGCTTTCGCCGAGGCGCCCGCGGGCGTCTTAAGCTGATTCCGCGATGGCGTCTCTTTTACGCTTGGTTGAAAATCCTAAGAAGGAGCCGCGATGAAACTGCTATTGGCCATCTCCTGCATTTTATTCTTCTCGATCCTTCCCGCATCATTCGCCGCCGACGCTCCCGCATCGTCCGGGCCGTTCGTGATTGCGCCGACGATTCCCTCCCTGACGGATTCGGAAAAACAGGCGGGCTGGAAGTTGTTGTTTGATGGCAAGACCACAACCGGCTGGCGGGGCCTGGGGCGGGATGATTTTCCAGATCAGATTTGGGAAGTCCGCGACGGCTGCCTGCATTGCCGCGGCGGGAAGAAAGCCGATGATCTGGTCACGGTCGATAAGTATGACAACTTCGAGTTGGCCTTCGATTGGATGGTCCCCAAGAGGCTGGGCAACAGCGGCGTGAAGTACCGCGTACAGGAAAAGAAAGGCAACGGCTTTGCCTTCGGCTGCGAATATCAGTGCATGTACGATCCGGGCGCGAACGGCAAGGACGCCACCGGCTCGCTGTACGATGTGCTGCCGCCCAAGGGCAAGCACCTCAATCCGCAGGGTCAGTTCAACACTTCGCGGATCCTCGTCAGCGGCAACCACGTCGAGCACTGGCTCAACGGCGTGCGCGTCCTGCAATACGAGTTCGGCAGCGATGAATTCAAAAAGGCGGTTGCAAAGAGCAAGTTCAAGAACAGCCGCACCTGGGCGAAAGAGCCGCTGGGATACATCGTATTACAGGATCACAATGACGAGGTGTATTTCCGCAACCTGAAAATCAGGACACGCCCGAAATCCGAATAAGAATGGAAGATTCACCACAAAGGCACAAAGGCACAAAGAGGCGCAACGCCTGTTGATGTTGGACGTTTGTTTGGAGTGCGGTCGCATCTCTGGAATGCACCAACTATAATTTTTTTGATTGTCTTTGTGACTTTGTGACTTTGTGGTGAATCCTGTTTTCCAGGCCTGCCGTGTTCGTGCAGGATTTTTCAGCATCGCTGGCGTACGCTTGGCTGGCACGATAGATTGCCGGCATGACGGCCCGCACTTACGCTTGCATCGTTTTGAGTCTTGCGTCCCTGCTGCCACTGGTGGCTGGCGGCTGCGCGCCTGACATTTCCCGGCGACAGGCGGCGGCCAGGATCGGCCAGCCCAGGGGAAGCGGGCCGTTCTTTGGCGATCAGGTGCTGTACATGGGGGATTGCGATGGATATCGCTATCTGCATGTCCGCAGCATTCATTCGTATCTGGGCGATCGTGATTTCAAGGTGGCCGATGCGCAATGGCCGATGACGCATCCGATGAAATACTCGGAAAATCCGCTTCACTGGCGCGACGTGACCTGGATGAACGGCGATGCCGACGGCTTTCCGCAAAACGCGTTTTTGTATTTGACGCCGACTTTTCCTGAAGGCGCGCCCGCCACGCGCCCCTTCGCGGCCGCGCCGATACAGCAATTCGATTTTCCCCAAACACAGCCGGAGGCCTCCCCCGGCGCGGCAACGGCGCCCGCCACCGCGCCGGCAAGCCGACCGGCAATGCCGATCACTCAACCATCTCCCGCTTCCGGCCCCGCTGGGCCCGGATGATTCAGCAAAAACGTGGAGGCCTCGTTGAAGAATTGCCGGAGCGCGGGAATTGCCGATGGCGGCAGTTGCACTTCTTCCAACGCCTCGTGCATCAGTTTGACCCAGCGGTCGCGGGCGGCGGGATCAACCTTGAATCTTGCATGGCGGGCGCGAAGACGCGGATGGCCGCGCGTTTGCGAATAATGATCCGGGCCGCCAAAACGCTGGATAAGGAATTGGCGGAGGCGGCGCTCGGCGCCGATCATGTCGGGCTTGGGATAGAGGGGGCCCAGAATGTCATCGTCGGGAACACGCCGATAGAACGCGGCGACGAGCCGCGTGAAGCCGGCTTCGCCGATGATGCCGAAAACCTGCGTGTCCAGTAGATCCATCTTCTGCCCGTTCCAACGGCCGCGGGGATCTCACCCGCAACGCAAGCAAGATTAACCGCGGAGCATCGAGGCACAAAGTCAATCGAGAGCAAGATTCACCACGACGGCACGAACACACAAAGACATTCAATCCATTTTCCCAACTCCGTCCTATTTTGTTGAACGGTTGTCGAATGTAATGGCTGAACGTGCGCGCTCTTCGTCGCGCCTGCGTGAGATCGTGGTGAATCATCCCCCGTGCCCCAAAATGCCCCACTACGCTGGCGCATTACTCAGAAGCATCTTGATTTCGTCCTGTGCGACTCTGCTCACCGCCAGAACCGTTGCCGCCATCGAGTTGGACGATCGCACGCATGACCAACGAGACCGTCGAAAACGCGACGTGTTCGTCGAACAGGCCCTCGACGCCGCAAACGTCGTGCTAATTCGATTTCGGGCCGCCAGCGCGTATGTGCCGTTCGCAATTCGCCGGCAGATCGAGACTGCCGTCGCCAGGCGCTTTCCCCACCAGAGCAACTCCACAAATCGCCAGAATTGCAAACGTTAGCGGCCCGTACCACGGCGAACCAAACGGATACATTCGATAGGCGTTGTTGCTCTCAGCCCCGCCGATCAACGCCAGCACTGCAACGCGCGCCCACCCATTGCCACGCCGCATCGGCCCATTAATCAATAGCAGGCAGGTGACGCCAATTGCGAAAAGACACCCGCCGATGGATCGGAGCATTGCGAGGTCAAGCTCAGCCAAGCGCCGATTGAATTGAGCATCGAAGCTGCCGATGTATTTCAAATGGTTCGGCGGGACCCTCGGCACAAACAGATCGTAAAGCGATCCGACCACGACCAGCACGCCGGCCAGGTTCAAGAGAACAAGTCCACATAAACGGCGACGCCTGCCAGGTTGCGAGATCATCCACGCCATCCTACACGCCTTGTCGGCACATCGGTGATTTCGCAACGCGACACCCAGCATGGCCGGGCCCGCGCGAGTGCCGCGATGACGCGACGACCACGCGCGACTTGGCTGAGGCGGCCGGCATCGCCAGTGGCACACTGTTCAACTACTTCCCGACAAAGGAAGCAATCATCGGTTGCCTGGTTTATGCCGCAAGTGCCGAGGCCATCGCGGAGGGGCTCGGTCGAGCGGACACGGCGGCGACGTTGGAAGGGCGAGAACAACCGGGGCGCAGCGAGTAAACGCGGCACCCTCATCTTATAGCCTCCGGCGTGCGCGTTGCGCGCGGTACGTCCCGGCGTACCGGTAGATCGCGTGCTGGCCGCTCGGCCAAGAGCCGGAGCGGTTGGGGAACGGCGTACGTGTCATCGGTACGCGTCACATGGCGTCATTGTTGGCTTTCAGCGGGTGCGGCAGTGCGCTCAGCGGAATAGCCGGGTCCTTGATCTTCTCCTCCCATCCGGCGATTTGAGTTCGATTGGCGACCAGTTCGCGGAGCAACTCATCATCGCCGGCATGGCCCAGGGCAAGCACCTGCGCCACGCGGCCTTCGGCGTCGGTGCCGATTTCCAGAAGATCGGGGGGATTGCCGTTGTCGTTGCGGGCGGCGCGCACCAAGCGGCGGTCCACCTTTTTCGCTTCGCCCCAGCCGTTGAGGGTGAGTTCGAAGATGTCGCTGAAGAAATGATTGACGGCGTTGTATGCCTCGTTGGCGCCGGCCATGTTTCGGCCAGCCAAGGCGCCGGTGAGTTGGGCGTTGTCCCAATGATCCAGCAGGCGATGCTTGCCAAACAGCGGATCAAAGAGCGCGGCGCAGTCGCCGGCGGCATAAATGTTGGGGACATTCGTGCGGCAATAGGCGTCAGTGAGAATCGCCTTCTCGGCGGCCAGCGGGGTGCCGCGCAGCAGTTCGCGATTGACCACGCCGCCCACCGCCGCGATCGCAAAGTCGCAGTCAATGATGCGGCCATCGCCCAGGATCACGCGCTGCACCCGGCCATCGCCTTCCAGGCGGGCGGGGCGGGCGCTGGGATGAATTCGAACGCCGCGCTTTTCCAGGAAGGCGGCCAGTGCTTTTCCAGTGATTTCCCCGGCGAATTTGTCCCAGGGGTGGGCATGGGCGCACAGCAGATCGACCGACAGGCCCAGTTGCGTGAGAGAAGCCGCCAGCTCCACGCCGAGCATTCCCGCGCCGATCACGGCGGCCTTTCCGCGCGGGCCCGTGCGCGAGCCGGGCGTGTGCGGGCGGCCCTCGGCTTTGGCTTTGTCGATCGCCTTGTGCAGGCGATGGGCGTCTTCGAGTGTGCGCAAATACAGCAGATTGGGCAGATCCGCGCCGGGCACCTCCAAGGGGCGCGGCAACATTCCAAACGCCAACAACAAATTGTCGTAAGCGATCACCTCGCCGCTGTCGAGGGTGACGGCGTTGCGCATCACATCCAGATGAGCGGCCCGGCGTGCCGAGCGCAGCTCGATGTGATTGGCGTCGAACCAGTCGCCAGCGTGGGTGAACAGTTCTTCCCGCGTCGTTTCGTGGCGCAAAAACTCCTTGCTCAGGGGAGGGCGGTGATAAGGCCGCACGATTTCCTGGGCCACCAGAAGGATGGCCCCCTCGTGATCCAAGGCGCGGATCGCCTGCGCCGCGGAGCTGCTGGCCAGTCCGCCGCCGACGAGAAGATGTTTAACGTGATACGCGCTCATGCGAGATTCCCGAACAACAAGTCGAGGTCCAAGGCCCTTACCATTATATCGCTCAAAGGCGCGCGAAGAGTCAGTTTGTTCCTCACAAATTGGTTTGCCGGCAAGGCTGATGGTTTCTGTGCATCGCCAGGCGGAAGAAATTGCTTCGTAGGGTCCGCTTCAGCGGACACGGTTCGCAATTCATGGTCCGGACCAACCGCGTTCGCTGAAGCGAACCCTACGATTGGGCCCTTGATCCGGGTGGACTCGCCGTTATCGGACGACCAGGGAAGTTCGCTCCAGACCCAGGCATGGGGACGGCCGATAGAGATTATCCCGGTTTTGAAGCTTGACAGACCGGGCCGCCTATGCAACACTGTATCCGGATGAAGCGATGGAACGAATGATAGCCGCGCCCCAACAACCCGATGCAATGCTGGCGTGGATGGAATGCCTGTCCGACCCGACGCGCCTGCGCCTGCTGCGGTTGCTGGAGCGCAATGAACTGGGCGTGGCGGAATTGTGCGATGTGCTCCAATTGCCGCAATCCACCGTCAGCCGGCATCTGAAGGTATTGGTGGACCAGGACTGGGCGCGCAACCGCCGCCAGGGCACCAACAACCTGTATCGCATGGTCCTCGACGAGCTTGAGCCTCCCGCGCGGCGACTATGGCTGCTGGCGCGAGAACAGACCGCATCTTGGGCGACGGCCCGGCAGGATGAGGCGCGCCTCGCGCAGCTCCTTCGCGCCAAGCAGACCGACAGCCAGACGTTTTTCGAGAGCGCGGCGGCCAAGTGGGACAAGCTCCGCGATGAACTCTATGGCCGCAACTTCGCCCGCTCGGCGATGTTGGCGCTGTTGCCCGGCGACTGGACGGTGGCCGACCTGGCGTGCGGAACGGGCCAAGTGACCGCGGAAATCGCCTGCTGCGTGGGCCGGGTGATCGGCGTCGATAACTCGGCGGCAATGCTCAAGGCCGCCAAACGACGAACGGTGCATCTGCCGAACGTAGAGCTTCGCCGGGGAGATTTGGCGGCGCTTCCGATTGACGACGCGACATGTGATGCGGCGCTGCTGTTTCTGGCCCTAACCTACGTCCCAGACATGACGGCGGCGGTACAAGAAATGGCCCGCGTGCTCAAGCCTGGCGGGCGGGCGGTGATCGTCGATCTGCTGCCGCACGATCGCGAGGATTTTCGAGTGGAAATGGGGCAGGCGAGAAGAGGCGTTGAGGCGATGGAACTTGAGGTAATGTTGGGCGAAATTGGTTGTTCCGATATCCGCCATCGACCCTTGCCGGCGGAGGCCAGCACAAAAGGGCCGGGACTATTTCTGCTTAGGGCCTCTGGCTCCAAGAGCGCGGATTGATTGGTTCAAGATGTCGATTCCCAGCGACCATGATGCCCGCAAATACTACCGCGTTGCCAAGCAACGCCTGGTAGAGGCCGAACTAATTCTTGAGAAGTTAGACAGGCCCGCCGCCGCCATTTATATAGGCGGATACGCCGTTGAGTGTATACTCAAGGCATTGATCCTTGTCTTGACACCCGCGCGAAGCCGTGCCGACGCGTTGCGTTCACTGAAGACGGATTATGGACATAGTTTGCTTCGTCTACGCGATGGAATACGCAGGTGCGGCGCGATAATACCGGCGGACGTGATGGGCAATATCCTGTTTGCCACCGCCTGGTCTCCCGACCTTCGATATGAGCCGGGACCAGGCGATCCGGATGAAGCAAGAGAATTTATGCGGGCCGTCAGAACCGTGGTTGTCTGGGCGGATGAAAGGATGTGACCTATGGCAACGGTGATACGAGGCGAAAGTGATACCTCCTTGGACGCCATCAAGGCTGTGCTCGATGCGTACGAGTTGGAGCACCCTGGCGCGGTGGCGACACTTTATCGTCAGAATAACGTCTCCGTCCGCATACGCGTTGTGGATCAACGATACAAATCCATGAGCAAAGGTGAACGGCACGATGATCTCTGGAGCTTCATCGCGGTCCGGCTGGATGAGGACACGATCCAGGACATTTCCGTGCTGCTGCCACTCGCGCCAAGCGAATTGAAGTCCTCATTTATGAATGCGGAATTTGAAGATCCGATGCCAGCAACTTATTGAGCCTGGACGTGCTTGAAGGTGCATCACGTCGCTGCACTCGACGGCAAGTGTCGTTGAGTGACCGCGGCCGGAAGACAGGGCGCTTGGAAAGCCGCCCGCGAATGCAAGGCAGGTATTTGTGTTAAGACGCGAGCCAAATTTATTCACTCGCCTCGTGCAGGATGTACTGGTGCGCGATGCGCAACGGCTGTTCGCATTCGCGTGGGACATCGACGCCGATGGACACGAGGACAAGGAAATCGATCTCGCAAAAAAGTATGTCGAAGAGTTTGGCGTTCGCACGTTAAGACCCGTACTCATAACTTCCAACTATTCCATCGAGACAGCGGGGTACGATCTCGAATTGGTGCCGCTGGGCGTCTGGTTCCCAGAGGTGATTCTACCAGATGTTTACTTCGAGGGGCGCGTTGATACTGATGCGCTTGAGGAAATAAACGAATATGGCTGCATCACCGATAGTGCCGCGTTCGCGCCGGTCCTGCTAGGACCAAACGATATTGTTTCTGCCGACACGCCATTGTCGGCGCTCTTTGAGCCATCCTGCGGCGCGAGCATGCCGCTACTTGTATGTGATGGCATGAAATGGAGCGGCGTACTTGGAAGCCGAGAATTGTTTTCCACGCCTGCACAGATATGCCTCTTTGCATTGGTTCGTGAACTGGAAGAAGTGGCGGGATCGCTGTGCAAAACATTTGCGGTACAATGCTTCAAGTCATTGGCGCCTGGTCGGCAGGAAAAGGCTGTCAAGGAATTCAGAACGCAGTACGAAGCGATAGATTCTGCGAAAACTCCTAACAAGCTCTTAAGTGCTGTGAAGCGTCGGGGACTTCAAGTTGTCAATGGACAACCTGGAGGTGGATTGTCTGCCATGCTCGTCGATTGCACGGCATTCGCGGACAAGAAGGAGATGCTGCGCAAGTGCAAGCTGCTTATCGATTACTCTAAGGCTGAACTCAAACGCCTATTCGAAAACGCGGAAAAGATTCGGAATTTTTGCGCCCATACTGGAAATGACGCGACGGGATTCCCGTTTTCCCTCACCGAACTTCGCCAGACAGTGGCCGATATTCAGCGCGGCATTGCGGCTATTCGGGAGGCCGACGATCGCGAATGGAGGGTCCATCGAAGAACTGAGCCATCGAAGTCGGGCGACTAACACAGAAATATTTCAGAGCAGGCACAATTGTGATATTTGGCCCTAAATCCACCCCGGGATTCTATAAGGAGATTGAATGACCGCGACGTTGACTGAAGCACCCGTTCGACACAAGCCGGCTGCGAAGCTGGAATTCAAAGTAGCCGACCTCTCGCTGGCCGAGTGGGGGCGCAAGGAGATGATGCTGGCCGAGCAGGAGATGCCCGGCTTGATGGCCGTGCGCGAGGAGTATGCCAAGCAGCAGCCGCTCAAGGGGCTGCGCATCATGGGCTCGTTGCACATGACGATCCAGACGGCGGTGCTCATTGAGACGCTGGCGGCGCTGGGGGCGTCGGTGCGGTGGTGCTCGTGCAATATCTTCAGCACGCAGGATCATGCGGCGGCGGCGGTCGCGGTGGGCCCCAAGGGAACAATTGAGCATCCGCAGGGGGTGCCGGTTTTTGCCTGGAAAGGTGAAACGCTGGATGAATATTGGTGGTGTACCGAACGCGCGCTGGACTTCGGCAATGGGCATGGTCCCAACCAGATCGTCGATGACGGCGGCGATGCCACGCTGCTCATTCACAAGGGCGTTGAATTCGAGAAGGCCGGGAAAGTCCCCTCGGCGGACACCACCGAGAACGAAGAATTCAAGGTGATCCTGCAATTGCTGGCCAAGACCGTAAAGGAAACGCCGCAGCGCTGGACCGGCGTCGCGAAGGAAATGCAGGGCGTCTCCGAGGAAACCACCACCGGCGTGCATCGCCTCTACGAAATGCAAAAGGCCGGCACGCTCCTCTTCCCCGCCATCAACGTCAATGACTCGGTCACCAAGAGCAAGTTCGACAATTTGTATGGCTGCCGGCATTCGCTCATTGATGGCTTGTTCCGCGCGACGGACGTGATGATCTCGGGCAAGGTGGCCGTCGTGTGCGGCTACGGCGACGTCGGCAAAGGCTGCTGCCAATCCCTTCGCGGCCAGGGCGCCCGCGTGATCGTCACCGAGATCGATCCGATCTGCGCCTTGCAAGCCGCCATGGAAGGGTATCAGGTGTTGACGCTCGAAGATGCGCTGCCGTACGCCGACATCTTTATCACGACCACCGGCAACTTCAACATCATCACCGCCGGACATATGGCCAAAATGAAGGACAAGGCAATCGTCGGCAATATCGGCCACTTCGACAACGAGATCGACATGGCCGGCCTGAAGAAAACGCCGGGCATCAAGAAGACCAACATCAAGCCGCAGTATGACATGTGGACGTTCGCCGACGGCCATAGCGTATTGATTCTCGCCGAGGGCCGCCTGCTCAACCTCGGCTGCGCCACCGGCCATCCCAGCTTCGTGATGAGCAACTCCTTCACGAATCAGACCATCGCTCAAATTGAGCTGGCCACCAACAACAAGAAATATGAAAAGAAAGTCTACGTGCTCCCCAAGCACCTGGACGAAAAGGTGGCCCGCCTGCACTTGGCGAAGATCGGCGTGAAGCTGACCAAGCTCACCAAAGAGCAAGCCGACTACATCGGCGTGCCGGTGGAAGGGCCGTACAAGGGCGAGCACTATCGGTACTAGACTAAAGGAATTGGAGCGGTGGATTTCATGAAGCGACAAGCGGGGCCGAAAGGCCCCGTTTGCGTTTTTTTGCGTCGCGCATCCACGGCCGGTTGCAGACGCCAACCAAGGCTACACGGTCGCCATATGCCATCCCGCTCTCTTTTGACGTGGAAGACTCAAGCGGCCCGCGCCTTGGACGAGATCGAGGCCGCCCATCGCGCCGTTGGCGGGTCTGGTCGAGGTCGGCGCTATGCCACGCAACAGATTAACCAGGCGTACGCTGTATTGCTGTCATCGCAGTTCCAGCGGTTTTGCAGGGATTTACATTCTGAGGCCGTTGACGCGTTGGCCGGAGCCGTTGGATCACTCACGGTGCGCGATATTTTTCGCTCACAGCTGACGACTGGCCGGAAATTAAGCTTAGGCAACCCAAATCCTGGCAACATCGGCAGTGATTTTGGACATCACCATGGTAAATTTTGCAGGAGTCCAGATGGCAGTCAAATCTCGCTCGGCGGTCCGGCGCAAGCTGAAAGTTGGGGACCACGTCGTCCTGCACTTGGGCGAACGGGACGTCTTTGCCGATGTGGTGGAAGATCGTGGCTTTATCGGCGTCGGTGGCCGGCAATTGGTGGCCATACGCAGGACCGGCGTCGGGCCCGAGCTCTCGGAGCCTTACGAGGTTCCCGCCGAAGAGCTTGAACTTGATCTCCGCAAGACGCGTTCAACTCGAGCGAAACAAAATCCGCGTCTCGTGCAACGCGTCAGAGCTTGAGCAGAATCCGACGTTGTGGAGATTGAGCTTGAGTGAACTGCGGTTCCTCAACCCCCACGCCATCGGCGCGGGCGGCACGTCCGTAATACGATGTCATTCACTCATGCCGTGGATCGTTTATTTCATCGCTGGTGGCGGCACGTTCCTGCCGGGTGCGGGATTGATTGCCGTGGCAGTCGCCAGTCAGGCAATTTTCGCGCGGCGGTGGGTCGGGGTACTGTCCGTCGCAATGGCGGTCGTGGGAATCGTGCTGGTCGCGATTTCCGCCGAGGCCGTTGCATGGTGGATCTACCTGATCTGGATTGCCTGCACATTGGCGTGGTTTCTGCGCGGAATATCCAAAAGCTGCCGGGTCAAGTCGATGATCGACCTGGCGGAATTGGCGGTTACGGTCTGGGCGGCCGCGATTGCAATTTCGTTTCAACTGCGTCCCACCCTCCCGCCGGCGGCGTTCGCGCGGTTGTATATCATCGGGGACTCTGTCAGCGCTGGCATAGGCAGCGAACACGGCAGCACTTGGCCGCGCATCCTGGGTGCGGAGCATCGTGTGCGGGTGATCGATCTGTCGCGCGCCGGGGCGACCATAGCCGACGCCACACGGCATTTGCAGTCACAACCCTTGGCCGATGGCCTGGTGCTGCTGGAGATCGGGGGCAATGACACGATCGGGCATGCCCGCGCGGATCAATTCGGAAGGGACCTGGACGCGCTGGCCAAGCGCGTTGGCGGTCCGAGCCGGCAGGTGGTGATGTTGGAATTGCCGCTGTTCCCGGGCGACAACGCTTACGGCGTTGCACAGCGGCGCGTCGCATCACAATACGGATTTGTTCTCATCCCACGGCGGTATTTCGCGCAGATGCTCGCCGCGCCCGGGGCGACGCTGGATGGGATTCACCTGTCGGAAGCCGGCCATCGCCTGATGGCACGGATGGTCTGGGAAATGCTGGGCCCGTCATTACGAGTTGCCGCCCCAGTCATTTACCGCGATCGCACGAGCCTGCCGTCCCCAATTCCCAGTTCCCGGCGTGTAGGCTCGATGTCGGCCAGGAAGCGCAGGCCGTCGGTGTGATAGCCGGCGGTGGGATTCACCTCCGGCAGAAGCTGCTTCCAATAGGCGTTGAAGCGGTGCATCATCACTTCGCGCAGATATTTGCTGAGCATCGACGCCGCTGCTACCGGCAGGCACTGGATCTCTGCTTTCTCCATCCACACCAGCCGAGCCGCATGGCCCCGGCGGTGCAGCCGATATTCGCTGCGGCTTTCCCCCTCCTCAATAATCTCCAGCGACCACTCATCAAACATCAGCCGCAGCAGCGACCCATAATGCCCCCGGCCGCCCAGGCGGTCGCAGATGATCACCAGCCCTTTATCTCCATACGCGCGCAGCAGATGATCCAGATGTCCCGCGCCCACGGAGAATAGCACGTTGGCTTTGTTGCGCGTCACGTCGAACATGTGATTGAGTTCCCCCTCGCAGACCACGCGTGCCGCGAAATGCACGCAATGCGACTTCGCCCGCGCCATCTCCGCGTGAAGGGCGTTGGCGAACAGCCGAATGCCGATCGCGTCCAGCTCGATGGGGAATTTTTCCGATGCCGGCATCTGATACCACGGATACCCCGCCATCTCCCCGACCACCTGCGGCGCCGCCCGCTCGAGCAGCGCGTGCAGATCGCCCGGCACATCGCCGCACGTCGCCAGCAACGCCAGCACGGAGCGCTCCAATTCCTTAAGCCCGCCGCCCGCGCTATACACAATCTTGCTGTCGTTGACATGCAACGTGCGTCCGTTGGGCGAGCGCTTTTTGCCGACCACCTTGCGAAGCTGTTTCCAAAGGCACGCCGGCGGGGCGGCCGGATCGCCTTCCATCTCAAACGCGCAGGTCCCCACCACGAGCGGCCCCAACACCGGCCCGTAACCCGCTTCATCAATTCCAGCCAGGATCATGGGTCGGCATTATAACCACGCCGCCTTTGTTCGCGCCACTTGACATTCGTTGCCGCCCGCATAAATTGTTTCGACCGCTACGGGGGCGTAGCTCAATTGGATAGAGTACCGGACTGTCGATCCGGTGGTTGCGGGTTCGAGCCCCGTCGCCCTCGCTGTAAGTTGTTGGTGGATTCTGGCCCATGTCCATTCGCTTTATCGTGGCTTCGTTTTGTCTTGCCGTGCTGGCGTTTGCGCCGCTTTGCGCCTCGGCGGCGGATGCCGCGTCGCGGTGGCCGCGAGAGAAGGCGAATGCGTGGTATGCCAGTCGGCCCTGGCCGGTCGGGTGCAACTTCGCGCCCAGCACCGCCATCAACGAACTGGAAATGTGGCAGGCGGATACGTTTGATCCGGCTACCATCGACCGCGAACTGGGGTGGGCGCAGGGATTGGGATTCAACAGTGTTCGCGTGTTTCTGCATGACATCCCTTACCAAGAGGATCGCGAGGGATTTCTTAAGCGGATCGATGCGTTTTTGGGGATTGCCGACAAGCACCACATCGGGGCGGTGTTTGTGTTATTCGATGCCTGTTGGGATCCGTTTCCCGAGGCGGGAAAACAGCGCGTGCCAAAGCCGCATTTGCATAATTCGGGATGGGTGCAATGCCCGGGGGCCGGCATTCTCAAAGACCCGGCACGCCATGATGAGCTCAAGCCGTATGTACAGGGCGTGATGAGGCGTTTTAAGGATGATGCGCGGGTGCAGGCGTGGGATCTGTTTAATGAGCCGGACAACATCAACAATTCCTCGTACTCGAAGTTTGAACCGGCCAACAAGCAGGCGATGGCGCTGGTGCTTCTGCAAAAGGAATTCGGCTGGGCGCGGGAAATAAACCCGATCCAGCCGCTCACGACCGGCGTCTGGATCGGCAACTGGGGCGACCCCGACAAGCTCTCGGCAATGGAGAAAGTGCAACTCGGGCAATCCGATATCATCTCGTTTCACAACTACGCCCCGCTTCCCGAGATCACAAAATGCGTCGAGCACCTTCGGCGTTATCATCGTCCGATCCTCTGCACCGAATACATGGCCCGCCCCGTCGGCAGCACCTTCCAGGCCGTTCTGCCGTACCTCAAGGAGCAAAAGGTAGGCGCGTACAACTGGGGTTTTGTCTCGGGTAAGACGCAAACGATCTACCCCTGGGATTCGTGGTCCAAGCAGTACAATGCCGAGCCCACCGTTTGGTTCCACGACATCTTCCGAACGGATGGAAGAGCGTACGATCCCAAAGAGGTGCAATTGATCCGGCATGTGACCGGCGCGCGGGCACAAGAATAAGTGCGCTATGGTAGACGATGTTTTTCCTGGCGTGGTCACTTCAGTGACCATGCAATGACCCGCAAAATAATCCATACAAATCATTGCTAAACCCCACGCGGATTCGTCGATATAATTGGGCGCGTCTTAATCGTGATACCCAAGGACCCAGCGATGCCCCTGAATCGCTTTCAACTCGCCATGATCCGTTACGCGATGGCCGTTTTCGCGGTCGGATTGGCGGCGGTCTTGACGCACGGATTAGCCGACGTCGGTGACACGGGCATTTCTCCGCTGTTTTTCCTGGCCGTTCTATTCAGCGCCTGGTACGGCGGGCTGGGTCCCGGGCTTGTCGCCACCCTCTTGTCGGGCGCGGCCACCGCATATCTTTTGCTGACTCCCGAAGCGGCCACGTTCGCCGTCATCCGCGATCATCTGTTGCGCGTGGCGGTATTCACGATCGTTTCGCTGTTGACCAGTTCCCTGCATGGGGCGATCAAGCGGGCCGCCGAGGAATCGCGCAAGGCCCGTCAGGCCGCCGAGAGCGCCAACGCGGCCAAGACGCGGTTTTTGGCGATGGTGAGCCATGAATTGCGCACCCCGCTGAGCCCCGTCCTGATGGTCGCGGAAATGCTCGAGCAGGATCCCGCCCTCTCGCCGCGCGCCCGCAAGGATGTAGGCATCATTCGGCGCAACGTCGATCTGGAAATCCGGCTCATCGAAGACCTGGTGGACCTCACGCGCATCAGCGCGGGGAAAATGTGCCTGCGCGAGGAGAGCGTGGATATCCATCAGCCGTTGCAAGCGGCCGTTCATGTCTGCGAAGCGGATTTACGCGACAAGAATATCGAATTGATCCTACGGATGGAGGCAACCACGCCGCGTCTCACCGGCGATCCCGTCCGGCTCCAGCAGATCTTCTGGAACTTGTTGCGAAATGCAGTCAAGTTTACCCCACCCGGCGGGCGCATTGAGATCAGCACACGAAATACAGGGCCTGGCGAGATCCTTGTTCAAATCGCCGACACCGGAATCGGAATCGACCCGACCCGGCTTTCCAGCGTGTTTGACGCCTTCGAGCAGGGATCCCACATTCAAATGCGATTTGGCGGGCTGGGGTTGGGACTGGCGATTTGCAAAGCCCTGGTCGAGGCCCATCATGGCAGCGTCCGTGCAATCAGCCGCGGCAAGGACCTGGGGGCGACGTTTATCGTGACGCTGCCGACGGCGCCGTCTTTTGAAACCACAACGCCCAGGGATGTCGGCGTACGCGCCGCCACCGGACCTTTGCGGCGGAAACCGGCTCAGATTTCGAAGGTTTTGTAGGGTTCGCTTCAGCGAACGCTGTGCGAAGGGCTGGATTGCCCGTGCCGGTTGAGGCTTGCAAGGGCCTTCCGCGAAAGTCGCCGCCGTGTGCTGAAGCGCACCCTACGAAGTGTCATTTGCATCGCCGGGAAGTGCCGCACGCACTGTGTCGCGGTGTGAAGGTGATGGTTGGGCGTGCCACGAAAGATGGCCGCACTCCTGAAGGTTTTTCACTTGCCCCGGCGTTTGCCGTTTCTCGGCCATTCGATTCAACTATGGGTTGAATCGAGCACCGGAGCCGATGAATCCTCAGACCATTCTTGTCATCGACGATCAGAAGGATCTGGCCGACTTGGTGCGCCGCGCGCTGGAGCAGGAAGGCTTTGAGGTCATACTGGCCGGTGATGGGACGGCGGGTTTGCGCATTGCCAAAGAGCATCGGCCGGATCTGGTGGTGCTGGATTTGAACATGCCGGATATCGACGGGCTGGAGGTTTGCCGGCAATTGCGCGGCGACCCGCGTCATGCCCGGCTTCCGATCCTGGTACTCTCGGCGCGGGCGAGCGCGGCGGACCGCGTGGTGGGGCTGGAGATGGGGGCCGATGATTACCTCATCAAGCCGTTTGTCCCACGCGAACTGATGGCGCGCGTCCGCGCGGTATTGCGCCGCGCGGCTGGACAGGCGCCGGAACAAGCCGTCATCGCGGCGGGCGATCTGCTGATCGACCTCCACGCGCATCAGGCGACTTGGCAGGGCAAGCCGCTGCCGTTGACCGCGGCCGAATTTCGCATTCTGGCATTTCTGGCGACACATCCCCAGCAGGCATTTTCGCGCGACCAGATCATCGAATCGGCATTGCACAGCGACGCCGCCGTCACTGAGCGAACGGTCGATGCCCATATCGTCGGCATTCGCAAGGCGCTGGGCCCGGCCGCCCACCATATTCTGACGGTCCGCGGGGTCGGCTATCGCTTCTGTGAAGTTCCCGACTCCGTTGGTTAAACCATCTCCACCGAACGGAAAAATCTCGGATTGTTAACCGACCGTGAAGGCGCGGGCACAATTCCGGCAATTATGCCGACTTCAATTGACTTGATCGACGCGCACTCCGTATGAAGGGAGGTATAAGTCGGCGGCTTTGAGGAGATTTGCCACATGTCATTGGTTCGATTCGCGCTTCGACGGCCCTATTCGGTTGCCGCGCTGCTCATCCTGGTCTGCCTGCTTGGGGTGCTAGCCACCCTGCGGATGCCTACCGATATATTCCCCGAGATCGATATCCCCGTCGTCAGCGTGGTCTGGACCTACAACGGGATGAGCGCGGACCGAATCCAGGACCAGATTCTGGTCAAGCACGAACGCCAAATGGCGTCGCTCGTGGATGACATCGCCCGGATGGAAGCCAACAGCTATACCGGGGTCGGGGTCATCAAGGTCTACTTGCATGAAGGCGCGGACGTGAGCCGCGCTGTTTCCCAGCTCACAAGCTGCGCGCAGACCGTGCTCAAGAGCATGCCCAGGAATATCACTCCGCCGCTCATCCTGCGGTATGGGGCGACGGACGTGCCGATCATCCAGTTAAGCCTGTCGAGCGATACTCTGCCCGATCAACGCATGACTGACTTTGGCCAACAGGTACTGCGGCCCGCGCTCGCGGTGGTGCGCGGGGCATCCGTGCCTTACCCCTACGGCGGCAAGCCGCGCGTCATGATGGTGGACTTGGACCTGTCCGCTCTGAATTCGCGCGGGCTTTCGCCGGTTGATGTCGCCACCGCCCTCAATGACCAGAGCATCGTCGCGCCGTCCGGCGACGTGAAGATCGGCGATCGGGATTATGCCGTCCAACTCAACAACAGCGCGGACATCATCACGGAGCTAAATAATTACCCGATCAAGGAAGTGGGTTCGACGACCGTGTTGCTCAGCGATGTGGCGTACGTTCACGACGGGCACATCGTGCAAACGAATTCCGTGAGTGAAAACAGCCGGCCCGCCACATTGATGACCGTCCGCAAGACGGGCGGCGTCTCCACGTTGGGCGTTATCGCGGGGGTGCGCGATACCCTGCCCGACATTCGCAATCTGCTGCCGCCAGGCATGCACATTAAGCCAATTTTCGATCAGTCCGTGTTTGTCAAGGCCGCCCTCAACAGCGTGCTGGTGGGCGGCACGATGGCCGCGGTGCTCACGGCGCTGATGATCCTGCTGTTCCTTGGGAACTGGCGGCTGACGCTGATCATCCTGGCCTCGATTCCGCTGTCGATCGTGGCGGCGCTGCTTGTCCTTTATTGCACGGGCCAGACGCTCAATACGATGACTCTCGGAGGGTTCGCGCTGGCCGTCGGGATACTGGTGGACAATGCGACGGTCGTCATCGAGAATATCGAACGCAACGTAGGGCTTGGCAAATCGCTCATTGCCGCGATCGAGGAGGGATCGGCGGAAATCTTTACCCCGACGCTTGTGGCCACGCTCGCCATTTGCGTCGTGTTTGTCCCCGTGTTCCTGCTGCAAGGGACGGCCAAGTATTTGTTTTCGCCGCTTTCGCTTTCGGTGATTCTTGCCTTGGGCGCCAGCTTCGTGCTGTCGTTCACGATGGTCCCGGTGCTGTTCAAGTATCTGATGCGCCAATACCTCGAGACGCACGGACATGGCCATAGCGCGCATGACATCCAAAGCCGCATGTCGCGCAATCCCTTCGCCGCCATCCACTATTTCTTCGAGAAGGGGTTCAATGGGTTTCGCAATAAGTATCGCAATTATTTGTCATGGGCGGTCCACCATCCGTTGATGACGGCGGCGTTTTTCGTGCTGCTGATCGGCTGCTCGTGCCTGCTTTTCCCGAGGCTTGGGATGGACTTCTTCCCGGCCGTCGATGCCGGGCAGATGCGCCTGCACGTCCGGGCGCCGGCAGGGACGAAGCTGGAGACCACCCAGGCCGACTTCGCCGGCGTCGAGCGCGAAATCCGCCGGATCGTCGGCAATGACCAGATCAACGTGGTGCTCGACAACATCGGGCTGCCCTACAGCGGCATCAATATCGCGCTGAGCGACACCGCGACGGTCGGCCCGATGGACGGCGAAATCCTGATCTCTCTCAATGAAAAGCATTCTCCGACCGCCGCCCATATCGCGGACCTGCGCCGCGATCTGCCCAGGAAGTTTCCTGGGATGCGTTTTTTCTTTCAACCGGCGGACATTGTCAACCAGGTGCTGAACTTCGGGCAGTCCGCTCCCATCGACGTGCGCGTGTATGGCCCGCACCGCGACATCGATTACGCCGCCGCCCAGAAGATCGAGCATGATATGGCCCGCATCCCAGGCCTGGCGGATGTGCACATCTTTCAGGTGCCCGACGCCCCGGCAATCGACGTGGACATCGACCGCACCCTTGCCAGCGAGATGGGCATGACCCAGCGCGACGTGGCCAGCAGCGTGCTCGTCACGCTCAATTCCAGCGCCATGTTCACGCCCAATTACTGGCTGAATCCGAGAAACGATGTGAGCTATCCGCTGATCGTGCAGGCGCCGCAGTACCGGGTCGACTCGATGGCGGGGCTGCTCTCCACGCCCTTGGCCCGCAAGACCGCCGGGGGCCGGCAACTGCTCATGGGCGTCAGTAAAGTGCATCGCGGCACGGTGCCGATGGTGCTTTCGCAGCACAATCTCGCTCCCGTCTTTGACGTTCAGGCCGACGTTCAGGGAAGTGACCTGGCAAGCGTGGCGAATGCCATCGACAAGGTGATCAAATCCGACACCCCCGCCTCCAGCACCAACGTGCACGTCGATCTCGCCGGTCAGGTCGAAACCATGCGGGAAAGCTTCACTGGATTGGCCGGCGGTATGGGACTGGCGGTGATACTGGTCTTTCTTTTGATGGTCGTCAATTTTCAAAGCTGGCTCGATCCGCTCATTGTATTGATGGCCGTGCCTGCCGCCCTGGCCGGCGTCATGTGGATGCTCTTTGTCAGCCGAACGCACATCAGCGTTCCGGCTCTGATGGGATCGCTCATGTGCATCGGTCTGACGACGGCCAACAGCATCCTCGTGGTGGCGTTCGCGAATCAGCGGATGGATGAAGGCGACGACGCGCTCACCGCCGCCATCTCCGCCGGCTACACCCGCCTTCGCCCCGTGCTGATGACCGCCGGCGCCATGATCCTGGGGATGATTCCCATGGCGCTGGGCATCGGCGAGGGAGGCGAGCAGAACGCCCCGCTTGGCCGCGCCGTGATCGGCGGCCTGATTTTCGCCACCTTCGCGACCCTGATATTCGTTCCGGCCATGTACCGATTGCTTCGGACACGCCAAGTCTCCCCAACATTGTGAGATTTCAACGGTAATTGCGTGAGGAGCCTGCACAACATGGGAAACAACCCGCCGACTTTGCCGTACGCGTCTACTCATGTTTCGGGGAACGGCGGCGCCGCGTTGCTGGATGATCCGGCACGCGACGCGCTGACGCGCTCGCACGTCCACCACGTTCCCATTCACCACGCCGGCAACACCCGCCGGAGCATCGCTGTTTTCGCGATCATCGTGGCCTTGATCCTTTGCGTGGCATTTGCCCTGGTGGAACGCGCGAAGCGAACGACGCAGGCCAATCTTGCCGCTGACACGGCTCGATCGGCCGATGCGCCCGTCGCCGTGGAGGTGGTTCCTGTCGTCCGAGCCGGGGCGGGCAAGATCATCACCCTGCCGGGCAACACCCGCGCGTTCAACGAAACTTCCATCTACGCCCGGGTCAGCGGCTACCTCAAGAGTTGGAACCACGATATGGGGGATTCGGTGCGGAAGAACGAGGTGTTGGCGGAAATCGAAACCCCGGAGCTCGATCATCAGATCGATGAAGCCACCGCCAAGGTCGCCCAATTGAAGTCGGAGGTGAAGGTGGCGAATGCCGCGGTGAAGTTTGCCAAAGTCAGTTATGAGCGCGAGGCCAACGCGAACAAGGATGTGGAGGGTTCGGTTTCGCTACAGGAGCGCGACGAAAAGGAAGCGGAATTGGAAAGCGATCTTGCGAAAGTCGCGGCGGCCCAGTCGGCGGTGACGCTCGGCCAAGCTGAATTGGATCGTCTCGCCGCACTGGGAAAATTTAGGGAAGTGGTCGCGCCGTTCGACGGCATCGTCACCTTCCGCGACACCGACATCGGCGCGCTGGTGACGGCCGGCAGCACCTCCAATACCACGCCGCTGTTCACGGTCTCGCAGTCGAACCAGATGCGCGTGTTCGTAAAGGTCCCGGAATCCGCGGTTCCCGAAATCCGCCTGCATATGGATGCCCAGGCGACCTCCCGGGAACTGCCCGGCCGGACGTTTACCGGAAAGGTATCCCGGACGGACGACGCCATTGATCCGGTCTCGCGCACTCTGACGGTGGAAGTCCTGATTCCCAATCCGAAGCTGGTGCTGATGCCGGGGATGTACGTGCAGGTGACGTTCCAGACCAGCCGCCAGAACCCGCCGCTGCGTGTCCCCGCCAGCGCGATGGCCTTCAGCCCGCGCGGGCCGCAGGTGGCGGTAGTGGGGTCCGACGGAAAAATCTTCTTCCATGATGTCACCATCTCCCGCGACATGGGCGATGCGGTGGAATTGGGCTCTGGCGTCAATGAAGGGGACCTGGTCGCCCTGAACGTCGGCAATCAGGTGGTGGATGGAGAGAAAGTCGATGCCCACCGCGTGGAAGCCGCGCCCGCCAAGGTCGGGCCCGCCGCCCATTCGCCAAAGGTAGCGGCCAATAAGCCGGCTAGCGCGCAGTTGGGCCGGTAACCCAACGCCAGACACACAATTCTCCTATCGCCGTGAACGGGCAACCTCAATCGTGACACGGGGACCACGAATGACATGGAGTCCCGATCCCTTATTGGCTGGATGCACACCTATGCTTCAACGGACGCGACTTGAGAATCCCGGTCGTTTTGGGCGCCTCGGATTTCTCCGGCTTTCACTGCTGGCCGGCGGCACATTGCTGATCGGTTGCGCCGTGGGGCCCAAATACCATCCACCGGCTTTCCAGCGGCAAGGATCGTTTCCGGCCAGCTTCAACGGGGACAGGAGCGTCCCTTCCACCGCCGCCACGACTCAGCCCTCCGCCGCGCCCAATGCGACGCCGGTGGACTTGTCAGTCTGGTGGCGGTCCCTCAACGATGCGGAGCTCAATTCCCTGGTGAACCGGACCGTCGCGGCCAACTATGATCTGCGGATGGCGGTGACGCGGCTTCAGCAGGCGCGGGAAGTGGAGTATGCGGTCGGCGGCGGCGTGGTGCCGGGGCTGGGCGGCGCCGAGTCGGGGGTCGATTTTGCCGCCGGCGCGGGACGGGGTTCGGGCACCAATTCCATCCGCAGCCGCGTGGGCGGGCCTCTTTACGCGGGAACCAATACACAGGGCCTGAAGGAAATCACCCATGTTTTCGGCTTCGATGCCGGCTGGGAATTTGATCTGTTTGGCCGCTACACGCACATGATCGAGGCGGCCCAGGCCGATGCGCAGGCCGCTTACGAGTTCCGCAACGACGTGCTGATCAGCGTGGTGGCGGATGTGGTGCGTGCTTACATCGACGTGCGCTCGCTGCAGCTTCGGCTGGAGATCGCCCGCGAAAACGCGGCAGCAGAGCAGCGGACCTTGCAACTGGTGACCGGGCGTTTCAAACACGGGCTGACCAATGATTTGGATGTGGTGTTGTCCGAACGGCAGCTTTCCTCAACCCTGTCGCGCATCGCGCCGCTGGAGGCGGCGGTGGCCGCCGCCGAGCGCCGAGTGGCGGTGCTGACGGGACAATACCCCGAGGCGCTTCGCACGGAACTGGAAACCGCGCATCCGCTGCCGGCAACCCCGCCGCGCGTGGGGCCGGGCATGCCGGTGGGCCTGCTGCGCCGCCGGCCCGACATCCGCCAGGCCGAGCGAATGCTCGCCGGCGCCACGGCCCGCGTGGGCGTCGCCACCGCCAATCTTTTCCCCACGGTCAGCATCACCGGCGGCATCGGGTTCCAGGGCCAGGGGCTGGGGCGCACGCCGGTCACCAACAGCATGATCTGGTCGGTCGGGCCCTCCCTCTATTGGCCGTTCCTGGATTTCGGGCAGTTGGACGCGATGGTTAAAGTCGCCGACTACCAGACGCAGCAGATGTACTGGAATTACCAGAAGACGGTGGTATCGGCGGTGCAGGAGGTGGACAACGCCCTGACCAACTATGCCGCCCAACAGGAGAACCTGGCGCAACTGGGCGCCGCCGTGGCCTCAAGCCGCAAGGCGGTCAAACTGGCCACGGGCCGTTACGAGAATGGCCTGACCGACTTCCTAAACGTGCTGGACGCGCAGCGGCAGCTCTTCGATCTGGAAGACCAACTGGCCGTCTCGCAGCAAAGCGTGGTATACGAATTCGTGGCGGTTTACAAATCGCTGGGCGGCGGCTGGGAAGGCTACGAAGCTCCGCCCCCCGCCGCTGTGCCGGTGCCCGCCATTCTCGCGGCGGCCAAAGAAACACTGGGCAAGTCGAATCGAGTTCCACGGGCCGCCGCATCAGACATTCACGGACGGCCGTAGTCCGCGAACAAGGCAGACTCGCGCAGAGACGCAGAGATGCAAAGGCTCAGAGGAATTCTCGCCTTCCAAAAAGCTTAAAGACATGACCAATGAGAGCGTAGTTTACCAAAAGGTCGCCTTGAACAAATAGATACGAGTTGATCCTTCGCACGTCTCCGTGTCTTTGCGACTCTGCGCCCTTTGCGCAAGTTTTACCCGATCTACTGCGCCGCCGCCGCCGCGCCTGCCTCGGCTTTTAGCTTTTGATACTCGGCGTTGTTCTGGTCGCTTTGCACGTCCCGGCGTTGAAGGACGCCCTTGTCGTCCATCACGATGACGTAGTTTTCCGTGGTCTTCACGGGATCCTTGCGCACATCGACGACCGTCCAGCCGGTGATGGCCTCCTTGCCGCCGGCGGCGGTGATCAGGTCGCCGGGCGTCAGGCGGGTGGTGGTGTTCTCATGCCAGCGGCCATCCTTCCACATGAACAGATCAAACGTGGCCTGCGATTGCGTGGCGTTCACGGTGATGTTGGTGGCGTACAGATGCGTGTGCTGCTCGATGGAGACGGGCTTCGTCCAAAGCTGCGGATCCTTCAATGGATCGGGCCCGGAGATAGCGAATTCATCGCGGATTTTCGGATCGATCATCTGCGCGCTGACCTGATAGACGGGGTTATACAGCTTATAGCGGAAGGCATAGCGGTAGGTTTTACCTTCCTGGACATCGGTGTCGTGGGCAAGGAGGTTGATATCCTGCGGGAGGGTGTTGGGGTTGAAGAAGCCGGCGAGGGCGACCTGCCCAAAGCCCTGCATGTTGGCCCGCGGGGGCCCGATGGGCACGGGCCGGGCGAAGGGGTTGCCGATGCCCGGCGGCGGAAGCGGCGGCCGCGGATATCCGCCGCGCCCCGGGTAGCCCCCGCCGCGGATCGGCGGCCCGCCACGCCCAAGGCCGTGCCCATACCCGCCGCGCCCCGCCGCCATCGCGGCGCGCCGCTGCGCGGCCATCTGTTGGTTCTGATAGTACTGAAGCTGCCCGCGCTCCTGTTCATTTTGCGGCGTGTCGGTGGCGGGATTGAAGATGCGGCGCGGCTGGCCGGCGGACTCGCCCGCCGCCGGGCCCGCGTTTACAGGCGCGTTGGCAACCGGGAACTCCCAGGGCGGCGCATCGGGCGCGGTCTGGTAAAACGCCGGCTGGGTCAACAGCGGCTGATTCCCTTCCACCCACGATTTATACTCCACATACTCCTTGACGCCGGCCGTCTTGGCGTCGGGGAACGGCATCATCGTGTAGATCGGCAGAGCCGGAACCACCGTCGGCGCGGTCCATTGGCCGTTCGCCTGCCGCTCCTCGCGGAGCAGTTCAACCTGCACGAAACCCGTGTACATCCAGTCCGGCAAAGCGCCGGGTTTGCCGTAGGCCTGATTGAATGCCTTGGCCAGGGCGGCGACGTCGATTTTGGCGGTTACGGAGTTGTAATTCACATCCTTGCGAAGGAGGGCAGCCTGTGCGCCCGCGCCCGCGAGGCCAACCGGCAAAGCGGCCGCCGGCGCGCCCGCCCCAGCGGGAGCCGGCGATTCGATCACGGTCATCCCCGAGGAAACAGCGATCGGCATGGCGCCGGGCATCGGGTGCGGCAACGCCACGATCGTCACCGGAACCGTGATCTCCTTGCCGGTCGGCGGCTTGAAGTCGTAGATCGTGGCCGCCCAAGGGATATTTAGCAGAGCGAACGCCTGCTGCTTCTCGTCCAGCCGCGCCACGTACTTCTCGATGACCGACGGCACTTCCACGCTTTGCGTGAACTTGTCGTTGATCTGCTTTTTAAGTTGCCAGGCCGGTCCTTCGGCAATCACCTTGTCCGCGGTGCCCGGCGTGGCGACCGTGCCGGGCGCCATCTCAATCTGGAGCGGCGAACTCCACACATACGCCCAAACATTATATCCCAGGTACAGCGCGCCAAGGGCAATGGCGATCCACTGCACGTTGCGTTCGAGTATGGCGACGTATTTTTGCATGGAATCCTCGGTGTTTATCGCAAAGATGTTCTAACGCCCAAATCGAGCGGCCAACTCCGCCGCGCCGCAAACCCCTTACCGCTTGGCCGTGCCCGGCGTTGGGGTCGCCGGGACGGAGAGCTGCGTCTTGATGCTGGCGGGCATCAGCTTGACCGTCCAGTCGCGCAGGAAAAGTTCCTCGCCTTCGCAGGTCAGCTTCACGACCGGCTTGGGCCCGTAAATGTAGCCGTCATCGGCCTGCGCGATGGCGTCCACCGTGCTGGCGTTGGCCTGATAGATCGTGATCAATTTGCCGCGCTGTATCCCGGCCATGATTTCCGGTATCCGGGCGGCATCCACGTTGATGGTCAGCGTGAAATGCACCACATCGTAAAGCGGATTGCACACCCGGCCCGTGGGCGAGCGGCCATAGACCTTGCCGGCCCTGGCCAATGGATCATCGACGGCGGGCGCGCCTTCCGAAGCCGGGCCGCCGGCGGCCGTGACGTATTGGCTGAAATCCGACGCGATCTCCAGCTTCACAAGCTGCTTGATCGGCGCGTCCATGATGTTTTTGGACAGTGAATCGACCTGGCGCATCCCATCCGCCAAATCCTGCGTCACCCAAATCATGTTCTGGGCATACCAGATGTCCTCGACCGCCGGCAGCTTTGACATGTCCGTCATTGCGTTGCTCGGCACGATCGCGTCCGCATCCATGTACATCTTATATTGCATGGCCCGCTCCAGGGGCAGCGTCTTAGCCAGGCTCTGGGCATCGGCTTGCCAGGCGGCGACTATCGGCGGACCGTTAATATCAGCGCCCGCAACCTTAATCAGTTGTTTCTCGAACTTTGTCGTCCAAAGGTCCTTGGCTGCCGCCTGAATGGCTTCCTGATTGGGCGGCGAGATCGCCTGCAGCACCTGTGCGATGGTCGGCATCGCGCCGGCGTCGGCTCCGCCGGCGGAGGTTGCCTTTGGTTTGGACGCATCGGGCGCCTTGATCTGATTGTTGTATTCCCGAATGAACGCATACCCCTTGTCGCCCGGGTTTGGAAGGATGCCGGGGATCAGCGTGCGATGCTCGTTGTCCCTCCTGGTTTGCTCGCTGATATCCAGCGCTTCCTTGTGCACCAACTCCTTGACATGGTTGCCTACCTTGATGAGCTCCTGATTGGGGAAGTGCTTGAGCGGCTGGGTCACCCCGGAGACCGGATTTGGCACCGGCCAGTTGCGCGGCGTCGTGTAAAGCCGAGTTAAGTCGGTGAATGTGGCCTTCTTCCCTTCCAGCTCTTTTTGGGTGCCGGCATACAATCCGCTGACCGGCCAGAACAGGGCGATGATTGCCAACAGGGCAACCACTGCGCAAATGATGCTCAAAATATTCTTCTTGATTACTTCCATGGTGTCACCTCACTGATGGACTGGCTGGGATGTCGATGCGTTATCTTGCGGCGGCGACGGTGGCGGCGGGCTTGGCCGGGGCCTTGGCCGGGGGATCAACCATCACCGCGACCAGGATCGTGACGATGTAGTCCTCCTTCAAGGTTTCCCCGATGTACACGGGATCGGCATAAATATCGGGCGGGGGCGCGGCCTGATCGGGGAGCGCGCCGTTGATGGGCGGTCCCTGCGGGAAGCCCCGGCCCGGCGGTTGAAGGATGTGCCCGTTGTTCGCGTTAAACGCGAAACGCGGATCGGCAAATGCGCCGGGCGCCGCGCTCACATCGACGCTGATGGGCGGGTCGAACTGGATCGGCTCTTTCTTCGAATGCACGGTTCCATTGGGATATTGCGCCGATACCTTTGCCTGGCTTGTGACCATCGCGCGCACAATGCTGATGTGCATGGGAGGATTGGTTGAATCCGCCGTGCGCTTGCGCAGCTCGGTTAGAACCTTGTCGGCGACCAGCCGGCTGGGATCGGCATTGGGCGTGCGGCATTGAACCGTCACCAGAAATCCCCGTTTCGCGCTGGTATCGGTCGGAACGACGGGCGTAAGAGGGCTGGGGGCGGTGGGCCCCACGCCGGGCGCGCCCGGCGCGCCTGGGCCACCGGGACCACCAGGCCTGCCGCCGGGCCCGAACCCGCGCCCGCCGAACCCGTGGGAATAGGGTTATAGCGTCCCCGGGCGGCCCCCCCCCCATACGGATTGAACGCATTGGCGTTGGCGGCGTCGGGCGGCGCGTAGTTGGATTCAAAGTTGGTGTCGCCTTGCTTGGTGAACTCGTCCTGGGACATCTTGGGTTCCAGGTACATCGCGATATCCGGGTGATAAACTTCCACCCAGCCGAGCAATTCGATGTCCTGCCGCTGCGATCGCGGGATTTTCTTTTGCACGGCCGGCGGCGGCGCGGTTGGGAAGGCCGTGCAAATCTGCTCAATGATTTGCGGCTCGATGTCGCGATGATTGGTCATCGCCATGTAATTGCCGACTTTGGCGCGATCGTCCTTGCCCGAGCTTTCGATGCCGCTCCATGTCGTGGCCAGCCCCTTGGCAATTCTCCCGACCGATTCATGGTCGTGCAGGGCGTCCTGGGCGGCGGGAGTCTGGGCGGCCAGTTTTTGGGCGTACCAGCTTCCGACCGCGACCGAAGTGCCGGCGATGAACATCGCCGCGGCCGCCGCGAACCATTTGGTCTTTTCCTGCCACATCCGCTCGCGGCGGATTTTCTCGGGGAGCAGAGAACTGCTGATTTTCGCCTGCCCCATCGCCTGCAACGCCAGCCCATATGCGCTCACCGCCGACAGGATGTTTTCGTTAAACAGCGCGGCGAACTTGGCATCCGCATCCGGCGAGGTGGTGCCCAGGCGGTCTATGCGCGCCACATCCATTTGCAGGTTCTGCTGTAGATACTTCTGCAAGCCCGGCAGCCGGAACGTGCCGCCAAGGGCCAAAACCCGCGCGATGCGCGAGTCGCGGTGCGTCGAGGAATAAAAGCCGATGGACCGCTGTATTTCGCCGACCAGGTCGCTGAAGACCGGCTTCATCGCCTGGAGGATCTGCCGGCCATACTTGCTGGTGGCGGCGTTGCGCTTAAGTTCCTCGGCCTTGGGGAATTTGAGCTTGAAGTTCTTGACCAGCGCTTCGGTGAAATTGTTGCCGCCGATCGGGATCGAGCGCATCCAGATGTTCTCGCCCTCGGCGATGATCAGGTCGCTGTTTTCCGCCCCCACGTCCACGATCATGGACGTTCCCTTGAGGCGATCATCGTGATAAAGCGCGTTGTAAACCGCCAGCGGGTTCATCTGCACGGTTTGCACCTGCAAACCCACATCATTGAAGTTCTTGATGGTCTGGTTCACCAGCTCTTTGCGCATGGCGAAGATGCCGACTTCCACCTCCGGCGAATCGGGCGTCTGAAAAAGCTGGTAGCTCCATTCGACGTCTTCCAGCGGGAAGGGGATCTGCTGGATGGCTTCAAACTTGACGATCTCGGGGATCTTTCCCGGCTCGACGGGCGGGAGCTTGATGAACCGCGCGAAGCTCGACTGCCCGCTCACGCCGATGGCCACGGCCCCGCCCTTGAAGCTATGGCGTTGGGAGAAGTTGGCAAGCGCGGTCTGGATGAGCGACTCGCGATTGTCGCCGGCGTCGGAGAGAACGTGCTCGTGCTCGATGATGTCGAAATCATCGATCCGCAGAGTCTCCCCATCCCGAACCAGGCAAACCGCCTTGAGGGCGCGGTTGCCGATGTCGATGCCCCATGCGAAACGCGCGGTGGCCATATCAACTCCTCATTGGGCGCCGCCCGTGGGCGGCTTTGGTTTTGCGGGCGGCGAATCGCCGATTGCAATCGATCGCCGCCAACGGTGCTCAGTCCATGGTGTAACTTCTAATGCGTGCAGGTTCAACTTTACAACACTTTTAGCCGATCGCGGAGCATTGGGCCTAATGTGAATGATTCCTTCAACGTATCACGGGCGTCTCGCCCGTGCCGATGGCGCGGCAGTCGAAGAATCGCAATATTCCCAATTTCATCGCTTTCCGCACGGGCGGGACGCCCGTGATACAATGCGGTTACTCGATGACTCAATGCGCTGGATGAAGCGCTATTCACTTTTTCTCCCGCATCTATTATGACGCTCGTAGCGGCATCAAGTTCGCCGCCGCGCTGATTCCTCCGCCATGAAAACATTTTTCATCCAAACGCTCGGCTGCAAGGTCAATCATTACGAGAGCGAGCAGATGGCGACCCTCCTGCGGGCGCGGGGCCTGCGCGCTGGCGCGGCCCAAACCGCGGACCTGCGCGTGGTACACACATGTAGCGTGACCATGCAGGCCGCCAGCCAGAGCCGGCAATCGGTTCGCCGGCTGGTCCGGCTTCCGATGTTCGGCGACGCACTTCACAGTGATGTTGGGAAGGAACATCCATCCATCATTGCAACACCCGTCCGCGCCGCCAAAAGGCCGCGCGTGTTAGTGACGGGATGCTGGGCGACCAGCGACAAGGCGGCAGCCATGGCGCTGCCGGGCGTTGACGCGGTCGTGGGGCAGCAAGACAACCTTGCTGAACAACTCGATCAGCTCCTTGGCAAATGGCAACGCGAGGATTCAACCGACAATTCCCGCGCGGCCAACGACTCCGTCTGCTGTCCCGAGTTTCCGCCGGAGCCTGGTAAGGATGATGGCGGATGGATGATGAAAGCGCAAGCTCCGGTAGGACAACTCACGAGCGCCATTGAACCAAATATCAGATCAAGAGTCAATGAAAATTCGCACGGTGAAGTTATCGGAGCCCGCTCGCTCCCCCTGCTCGACTCCCGCCAACCGGGCCGGCAGCGCGGCCTGTTGAAGATTCAGGACGGCTGCGATGCACATTGCACCTACTGCATCATCCCCAAATTGCGGCCGGCGCTGTCGAGCAAATCGGTGGAATCCGCCGTGCGCGAGGCGGGCGCGCTGGTTGCCGCCGGGCATCTTGAAATCGTGCTGACGGGGATTTTTCTTGGCGCATATGGTCAACCGACCGCCCTCCGCCGCCGCCAGAGCCGCCCCACCGGCGAGCCGCTGGGCGAACTGATCGAGGCGCTGTGCACCCGCGTGCCGGGCCTGAAACGGCTGCGCTTATCAAGCCTGGAACCCGGCGATTTGAACGATGGCTTAATCGCGGTCCTGCGTGCCCATCAACAGGTCGTCCCGCACTTCCATCTGCCATTGCAAAGCGGATCCGATGCGATGCTTCGGCGGATGAACCGCCAATACACGCGTGATGACTTCCTGCGCATGGTCGATCGCGTTTATGCGGCTTTCGACCGGCCTGCGCTGACCACCGACATCGTGGCCGGTTTCCCCGGAGAAAGCGACGAGGACTTTGAGCGCACCGTGGAAGTCGCGCAAAAGGCCGGCTTCATTCACATCCACGCCTTCCCCTACTCGCCCCGCCCCGGCACCGCCGCCGCGCGCTGGACCGCGCAATTTATCCGCGGCCCGGTTGTCCGCGATCGCATCAACCGGCTGAACGCAATCGCCGCGAAAGCGAGCCTGGCGTTTCGAGCTTCATTCGTGGGAGAAACCGCACAGGTCATCGTCGAGGCCGACCGCGACACCGCCCAGGCTTCCCCGCCCCGGGCCCGGCACGGCCGTTCCGAACGCTATTTCACCGTCTGCTTTGATGATCCCCGGCCTGCCGCCGGGAACCTTGTGCGATTGGATATTACCAAAGTGCGCGGCGATATGACGTATGGCCAAATCCCCGATTCCCTGGCGATTGGGCAACCTCAATCGTGACACGGGCGGCCCGCCCGTGCATGTTGCAAGGAACTCAGGTACATCGGCTTTCCCTACTCTACAGCCGTAGGCACGGGCGGGACGCCCGTGTCACATTAAAGGATCACGAATGTCTGACCCGCCATCTGAAACTGCCCCGCCTTCTCCCCGGCCTTCGCGCACCCCCCAACGGCCTTCCCACGATTTTGCCCCTAGCCACAATTCTCGTCTTGCGGTGAAATGCCGGCCTGATTGCTTGACCCGGCTGCATACCCAAACGGAGAATACGCCCATGCCCAACCCCCACCCCATCGACCGCAAGCGGATGATCGAACTTTTGAACGAAGACCTCTCGCGCGAATATCAGGCGATCATCGCGTATGTGAATTACAGCCAGGTCATCAAGGGCGCGCAGTACATGGACGTCGCCCGCGAGTTGGAGAAGCACGCCGCGGAGGAGCTTTCGCACGCGCTGAAGATCTCAAAGCAGATCGACTATCTGGGCGGGATGCCGACGGTCACGCCCAAGCCGGTGAAAACCTCGGAGAAAGCCCAGGACATGCTCAAGTTCGACCTGGAGAACGAGCGCGTCACGGTGGCCAACTATCGAACCCGCATCCGCCAGGCGGACGCCATGGGCGAGTTCGCCTTGAGTGAAGCGCTCCGCGACATCATCGTTCAGGAGCAGGACCACATGGTCGATCTGGCCAGCGCGCTGGGGATTGATGTTCCCGATCCGGGCGAGGCCGAATGAGTGTGATGTTTCTCATCAGCCTGATCGGCGCCTGCGTGCTTCTGATGTTTTTTGAGACGCGCGGGATGCGGACCACCCTGGCGCTGTCGTTTAAGGGCGACGTGAAGCGCGAGACGCGATGGCTGGCGCAATATGGCCAATCGGCCTGCACGATCGTGGCTGGCGTACTGGTTTGGCAACTGGACACGCGACGCTTTAAGGCGGTCGCGGCCATCATCGTGGCCACGCTTGCCGCCTCGCTGATTTCGATGCTGCTCAAGCGTCTTTTGAGCCGCGTGCGCCCCGGCCGAGAAAATGCGGGCAAGTTCCTGGGCCCCAGTTGGAAGCACGCGAATTACAAGGAGAGCTTCCCCTCAAGCCATAGCGCCTGCGCGGTGGCGCTATCGGTGATGCTGGCGATTCTCTATCCCCCCGCCATGGCCACCTTCTGGACGCTGGCGCTTTTATGTGCCGCCCTGCGGTATGTCATGGATGCCCACTGGCCCAGCGATGTTTTAGGCGGCATCGCCCTGGGCTATGCCGTCGCCTACGAGACCGCCAAAGCCTTCCACCTCCTGTAGGCCGGAAAATGGGTTTTTTCGAGTAGGCTGGCGACACCCAAATGAAGTGAAAATCCGAAATCCGAAGCACGAAATCCGAAACAAATTCAAAGGCAAGAAAAACGGAAAATTCAAAAGCCGGATTCGTTGGGTCTTTTGGACGTCCTCCTTCGCTTTGACGTTTGTCGCGGATGGCGGCGTGTGGCTTGCATTATTTCTACTTTTCTTATTTGGATTTGTTTCGGATTTCGTGCTTCGGATTTCGGATTTTCCACCTCCCCATGTGGTCCTTCTCCACCGTTGCCGACCACCTCGCCGAGGCTTTGCTTGCCGCCGAGGACGACCTGCGGCTTGAGCAGGCGGTCTACGGCCTGGATGCGCGCGATGAGCGGGCGTTGCAGACGCTCCTGGCCGAACGCCTGGCGCTATATTATGGCGTAAACCGCGAAGTGCATTACCCATCTTCAGCCGGTCGCAAGAAGACGCATCGGCCCCGGTGCGACCTGGTTCTTTCCCCGATCGCCAAGCCGTTGCGGCTGGATACGCAGCCGCCCGGGTTGTTCGACCCCTCGGTTTTCTGCGAGCCTGGCGAGGCCCTTTGGCTTGAAGTGAAAGTGGCGTACCAATTTCGCGAAGGCGGCGTGAATCACGGGGGCTACGGAGCGCAATGGCGGCAGGCCGTGGTCGCCGATCTGCGCAAAATGGAAGCCGAGCCGCTTATCCGTGAAGGCGGGCTCGCGCTGATCGTGTTCAATCAAAGCCGGCAGGTACTGGAGAAAGACCTGGAACTCTTCGAGGATGTATTGGCCCGCAAGGAAGTGCTCGCCGGGTTCCGGCAGGTGCGCAGCCTCAAAATCCTCGACCGCATCGGCCATCACCTCTGCACCGCCGCCCTCTGGCCGACCATCGCTCGAGCCGCGCCGCCGGAATCGGGAAGATAACCACGGAGACACCGAGGCACGGAGGCGCATTCGACTCCAAGCGCCTTCCTGCGAACAAGGTGAATAAAATCAGATCAAACAAAACAAAGCACCGTGTTTGGACGCACGCGCTGAATTGTCGAAAGCGCCTCCGTGCCCTCCGTGTCTCCGTGGTGAGTTTTCTTCGGGACTGCAAGAAACATTTCAGCTCCCCGTGTCCAGCTTCAACACGCCGCTCTGGCGTTTGACGGCGATGATGCGCTGCTTGAGCTCCTCGAAGAGTTTCCGGGCGTTGGGAAGGCCGCGCATGCGCAGGTCGGGCATGGAATCGTCGTGCGAGATGACACGGATGGTGCCGATGCGGATGATGCGGTCGAGCAGGGATTGATGAAATGAAATGTCCTCGACGTGCCAGAGCTCCAGACTGCTGATGTCCTTGGCAAACAGGCCGCGTTCGTAGTCGATGCGGTAGTTGCTGATGCGGTAGCGGACCGCTTTTCCCAGCGAAAGCCCCGCCAGCCAGAACAGCACGCCGACCACCAGCAGCGCAATCACCGCCCAGCCCGGCGGCCACTTGTGCGGCTTGTGCGTCAGGAACCAGATGATAATCGGCGACAGCAGGAACACGGTCCCCACCAGCCAAAATCCCAGCACCTTCTCCGGCTGCCCGCCCAGCACCGGCGAGCCGTCGTAATACAACGACTCATCATCCGCCGGCGGCGCGTGCGGATGATCGACGCCCGGCATCGACGCCGCGGGCATCGAGGTAATCACCGGCGAAACGGGCGGAAGCGATTCAGGTTGTCCAGAACTCATCGAGCCTCCTCGTGTACATGCGCATCACGGATCGAATACGCGATTACTATAGCATGACTGTCTTCGCAATGATGAGTGAGGAGTGAACCGTGACAAGAACGCGGCTTTTGTCACCGTTCACTCCTCACTCATCTCTTCCCCCCGGTTGCAAAGGCACCGCTTCTCCCGATAATGCCCCGGCTCGCCATCGGCGGAAGGATCGAGGTGGTATGATCAGGCCTGCGGTATTCTTTGATCGTGACAACACGCTGATCGCCAACGACGGCTACCTGGGCGATGCCGCCCGCGTGGCGTTGATCGACGGGGCGGCCGAGGCGGTGGCGCGCGTGCGCGCGATGGGGTTTGCCGCCGTCACCTTCAGCAATCAGAGCGGCGTGGCGCGCGGCATGTTCCAGGAGGAAGCGGTGCATGCGGTGAACGCGCGCATGGACGAGATGATGGCCGATCAAAACCCGGCTGCCGTAATCGACCGCCACGAGTTTTGCCCGTACCACCCCCAAGCCTCGATCGAGCGCTATCGGCAGGACAGCGAGCTTCGCAAGCCCCGGCCCGGGATGATCCTGCAGGCGGCGGAAAAACTTTCGCTGGACTTGCCGCGAAGTTGGGTGATCGGCGACGCCTCGCGCGACATCGCGGCAGGCCGGGCGGCGGGCTGCCGAACCATTCTTTTTCGCGATCCCAAACTTTCCCCATCGCCAGCGGCGGATGAAACCGCGACCACGCGGGCGGATTACATCGCATCGACCTTGAAGGAAGCCGTGGACTTTATCGAACGTAATCGCATGCCCTCGCCCGCCGATGAAAGCCCCGTGATCGCTGGCGAAACTCCCGCACCCAGTCCACATATGCACGAGCCCCCCGCCGCCGCCGATTCGGCGGCTGAGTCGGCGGGCCATTCGAGTGCGCCGCCGGCGACGCACGCGTCAACCGCCTCTCGCGTATCCGAGGAACACGCGCCCGATGACCTGCCGCGCAAGCCGACATTTGCCGATCGTGTGAAGTCCGGCACGTTTGCGCCCGCGCGGCCGGCGCCCGGTTCGCCAACAACCTCGGGAGTAGCGACAGCGGAAAAGCCCCGACGCGTTCTTCCGCTGGCGGAGCGCGCGGGGACGTCCGCCGGCGAGCGCGGCGCCGATGCGCCATCGACCGTCCGGCCCACCGAGCCGGTCAGCCAGTCCGATCAACTCGAACCGCTTCTTCAGCAAATCCTCGAGGAAATGCGCCGCCAGCAGAATGAGCCGTATCAGGAGTTTTCGGTCAGCAAGCTGATGGCGGGGGTGGTGCAGGTGCTGGTGTTGCCGGTGCTGTTTTATGCATATCTGCATCACGACCAGCCGCCGCAAGTGCAAACATTGCTCGTGCTGGCGACGTTCCTGCAGACGCTCACGATCGCGCTGCTGATCATGGGACGCCAGCGGTGAGATGGGACGCGTTCGCGCGCATTGCGAATCGCGCTCTCGATCCGGGGCGGCGCGGCGGGACTTGCCCGGGAAATCGGTGGGACGACGACGGCGCGCTCTGCCCCGGCGTGGACACCAGATGTGGACTTGGTGCGCGAGGGGGTATTTACGCGTATAATATGACCGTCTGAGGTGACCATGACACAACACGCACAGATCACTTTGCCTCCAATCGCGCCCGACGTGCCGGGGAAAATTACCTACGAGCAGTTTCTTGAAATGGATTTGGAAAATCCGTACGCGGAATGGGTCGATGGAAAGGTAGTTTACATGCCCCCCGTTTCGAATTTGAATACGATCTTGAGCGCTTTCTTAATGGGGATACTCCAGGTTTTTGTGCAGGAAAGGCAGCTTGGCGAAATAAAGCATGATCCATTTCAAATGAAGACCGGGCCTGACCTCCCGGGTCGAGCGCCGGACATCATGTTTGTCTCGAAGAAAAATCTGGGTCGATTGAAGAAGAACCACCTCGAAGGTCCCGCCGACCTCGTGATTGAAATCACCAGCCCCGGAAGCCGCGGCACCGATCGCGGCGACAAGCACTACGAATACGAGCGCGGCGGCGTGAAGGAGTATTGGCTGCTCGATCCAGCGCGAAAGCAGGCAGAATTTTACATATTGGGGCGCGACGGAATCTATCGCGCCGCAATAATCGGCGACGACAACGTTTTTCGCAGCAGGGCAGTCAAGGAACTTTGGATCAAGGAGAATTGGCTCTGGGAACGGCCTGCGCCGCTGGTCATCTTCAAGCAATGGGGCCTAATCTGACGGAGAATGCACCATGACTCAGTACGCCACAACCACCCTGCCGCTGCCCGCTGTCAAGCTACCCAAGCGGATCACGTATAGACAGTTTCTTGAGCTGGATGACGAATATCAGCATGCCGAATGGGTGGATGGAAAGGTCATACTGATGCCGCCGGTATCCAACCTGCATACGATACTGAGTGTATTTCTCCTGGGATTGCTCGATTTTTACGTCGATACAAACCAACTTGGCGAATTGAAGCACGATCCATTTCAGATGAAGACCGGTCCAGACCTGCCGGGCCGCGCGCCAGACATTCTATTTGTTGCGAAAAAGAACCTGGGGCGATTGAAGAAAAACCATCTGGAAGGCCCCGCCGATCTTGTGATCGAAATTACAAGCCGAAGCACCCGCGCCACCGATCGCGGTGACAAACATTATGAATACGAGCGCGGCGGAGTGAAGGAATACTGGCTTCTTGATCCGGAGCGCAAGCAGGCTGAATTCAATATTCTCGGGCGCGATGGCATCTATCAACCGGCAATCTTGGGCAGGGATCGCGTATTTCACATCGCGGCGATCAAGGGGCTTTGGCTCAAAGTGGACTGGCTTTGGCAGCGGCCCGCGAAATTAGAGGTCATCAGGCAGTGGGGCCTGATTTGATCCAACTCCTCCAAACCGATCTTCACCTTCACAACATGCGTCTGCGGATGCCGTTCCGGTTTGGCATTGTCACGCTCACGCAGTGCCCGCATATTTTCGTGCGCGTGCTGCTCGACGTTGATGGCCGCCAGACCTGGGGCGTATCGGCGGACATGCTGCCCAACAAGTGGTTCACCAAGGACGCGGATACGTACGAGAGTGACATTGCCGACATGCTCAAGGTCATTCGCATGGCGTGCGACATTGCCGTCGGCGGCGGCAAGCATGCGACCGTATTCGATCTTTGGCAGCGCATGTACCTGGCTCACCAGGCGTGGGCCGGCGGATGGGGGCATCCGCCTCTGCTCGCCAGCTTCGGAACCAGCCTGGTGGAGCGGGCGATGATCGACGCTTTCTGCCGGGATCAGGGCGTGCCGTTTTCGCGCGTGCTGCGCGAGAATCGGCTGGGCCTGCGCCTGGGGCACATCCACGAGGAATTGGCGGATGCGCGGCCGGCCGACTTGCTGCCCGCCGCGCCGCTCGGGCAAATCACGATTCGTCACACCGTGGGTCTTACCGATCCACTGATGGACGCCGACATCGCGGATGACGACCGCGTTCGCGACGGCCTGCCACAATCGCTTCGGGCCTGCATCCGCGCCGATGGGCTGACGCATTTTAAGATCAAGCTGTGGGGCGATGCCGGAAGGGATGGCGAGCGAGTGCGAAGAATCGCCGAGGTGATCGCGGTCAACGCCGGCGATCAATTCGCCTTCACGCTCGATGGCAACGAGAACTTCAAGGCGGTCGAATCCTTCCGCGAATTCTGGATGTCACTGGCGAACGATCCGGCGCTTAAGCATTTCCTGAGCCGGCTTCTGTTCGTCGAGCAGCCGCTGCATCGTTCGATCGCGCTGAGCGAAGACGCGATGCGGCAGTTCGCCCAATGGAAGCAGCGGCCGCCGACGATTATTGACGAATCCGACGGCAGTCTCTCCAGCGCCCGCCAGGCGATTGACTTTGGCTACGCGGGCACGAGCCACAAAAACTGCAAAGGCGTTATCAAGGGAATCGCCAACGCCTGCTTGCTTGAGCACCGCCGACGTACCGACCCCTCGCGCGCGTACATACAAAGCGCCGAAGACCTCACGAACATCGGCCCGGTGGCGCTGATGCAGGATTTATGCGTGGTGGCAAACCTTGGAATCCCCCACGCCGAGCGCAATGGACAACACTATTTGAAGGGCTTGAGCATGTTTCCCGGCCAAGTGCAGGAGGCGGTCCTCGCTGACCACCCCGATCTTTATCGCAGGCACGCCGATGGGTTTGCCACGATGCGCATTGAGGGCGGTATCTCGCGCCTTGAGTCAGTAGTGAGCCGGGCCTTTGGCGTGGGGGCGCGGTTTGATCCGACGCAATTTACGCCAGTGGAGAAATGGACGTACGCTTCGATGGAAGCGGGGACGTAAAGGCGGACATCCAAGGCACAGCGCACATAGGCGACCGCAATGCTTCAGTCTCGAACAGAATGCCGCGGTGCAAGCTTTTCAATCTTTCCGTCCGCGCCGACGCTGACGAAGCGATAATATTTCGTCGCCTCCAGCGCATCTTCCAAAAATGGCGTCAATGTTTGTAAGTCCGCGAAACGCGTGAGCAGTGTATTGAGCTCCAAAATCGACACGGGAAGACTGTCGAGGTTTTGCTCATACCGAATCTTTTTATCGGTGGTGGCAAGAAGGTCGAATCGGTCACTGGCGCGAGCGATGAGGTCGCCATTACCGAGTGCTTCGAATCCAACATCCGAAGTATGTTGAATTTCGTGTGCGGCAAAAAGTTCTTTTGCGCGATATGCAACGCAGTTATCGAGCAAGGTTTTCACAGGCTCCTAAGCCCGTCCACCAGACCAATGGCAGCCAGGTCGATGACGGCAATAGCTTGGTTTCGGGTGACCGGGGGAAAATCCTTGAGGAAGACGTCGATCCCATCGCCTCCGCGCAAGTGGTCGAAAAGGATTTTGATGGGGACGCGCGCCCCCTTGAAACAGGGCTCTCCGTGCATGGTGCCCTTGTCGACCGAAACGTACGCCGCAAGCGGGCTGTCGGGCGGAATCAACTCTCCCGCAGTGCGGGTGGCAAAAGAAACGGAAGTTGTGAGTGTGGACATTATGCACCTCTTTCACTCATCTTAGCGGCCGGCTGGGCGCGCGTCACCCTGGTTCCGACGCCCCATCTCCCGCCACTTCATGGGGAGCGCGTTGCCGTAAGGTCATCAGCCAAAGCCCCATCAAAAACGCGATGATCGCTGCAGCCAGATACTGCGCGGTGTGGCGCAGGAACGGGTAGAGGGCGCCCGCGATAATCGGCCCGGCCACGCGGGCCAGGCTGCTGATGCCGCTGTACAAGCCGAACACCGCGCCTTGGTCGCCCCGGCTGGTGAATTTGGAAATCAGTGAGGAAATCGTCGGCATCTGAAAACTGCGGCCGGCGGCGTTGATCGCGCCGGCGACCATTAAAATGCCGAAGATCGCCGACGCTCCGCGCCAATGGCCCGTCCAGACGTAGCCGGCCATTCCAACGGCAACCAGCAGCGGCCCGGCAATCGCCAGCGGCCAATCGCCCAGCCGCTTGGTCAGCCGCCCGATCAATCCGCCCTGCACGATCACGATGATCAATCCGCAATAGGCGAAGTACCAGCCGACTTTCCTGGCCTCCCAACCCAGCAGGCCGTTGAGGTATAGGCCGACAGTGCTTTCCATCATCACGAATGCCGCCATCAGGCAAAATGAGATCATCAGCAACTGCACGAGCGGGCGGTTGCGCATCAGCGGCGCGAAGCGGCGCGGATGAAGCCAGTTCTCAGCCTCGGTAGGCTTATGCGTGCGACTTTCTGGGAGCTTGGCGAGGGTCAGAACCGCCGCCGCCGCGCTAAAGCCGGCGGCCACATACGCCGGGATGCTCACGTGAATGCTCCCCAATACGCCGCCTAAAAACGGCCCGGCCGCGAAGCCGATGCCGAACGCCGCGCCGAGCAATCCCATACCTTTGGCGCGGTTTTTGGCGGTGGTGACATCGCTGATGTAAGCCTGGGCGGTGGAGATATTGCCGCCGGTGAATCCGTCGATCACGCGGGACAGATACACCATCGAGATGAGCATCCAGGCATGGCTCCAGTGAAACTGCGTCGCCAACCCCAGCAGGATATATCCAACCGCGCTGCCTACTTGCGAAAACGCCAGCACGGGCCGCCGGCCAATCCGGTCACTCAGCGCTCCCAGAATCGGCGCGCCGATGAACTGGCAAACCGAGTAAATCGAAAACAGCAGCGTCACCTTGAACGGATTGTCCTGCGGCACGTTCACGTAAAACGGCAGCAGCGGGATGATGATCCCGAACCCCATCAGGTCGATAAAGACAATGAAGAAGATAATCGCCAACGCCCCCTTGGGCGCCTGCGGCTTGGGGGATGGTGCGAGAGATTCAGAATCGAGCGGCGACCTTTGGGACATAAGCGGTGCGTTTTAAGCGCGGGGTGCGGAAACTGCAAACGTGATCCTTCGGTCGTATGCACAACTCGAGGACGAAGAGCGACACCGTATCACGGGCGTCTCGCCCGTGCCGATGGCGCGGTCGTTGAGGAATCGCGGTTTAGCCAATCCTCACATCCCACCGGCGTTCCGCATTCCGGACATCGGTTCGGCGTTGCGCGCAGGTCGTAGCCGCACCGCCGGCAAACGCCGATGTCTCGGTGTCGGCTGCGAAAGTAATGTCGCCATAGCCAGGAAATGCCCCAGACGCCTGGAAATAGCGCCGCCATTACGACAAGGAAATCGTCTTGCAAACGAATCGCGAACCGTCGCCACGCTTCTCCCGGTTCAGATTGTCGTGCGGCGATGGACCCCGGCAACAGAAACTCATCGCAAGCGCGATTGCAGGTGGGTGACTTCGCGTTTGATGTCTTCGAGTTGACGATTGAACACCCGGCGGTCGTTGGCGTTTCGGGCATGGTCGATGCGGCGCCGAACGTCGCGGGCGTCCAGCTCCAGTCGTTCGATCCTTGCGATCGCTTCAGTTTCGGGAATGTACACCTGGCTCATTCAATCCTCCGGATGATCCGTCACTGGGGATTATATCGGTCGTGAATGTGCGGATTCAACGAAGAATTGGCGCGGATCAAATATGCCCGCTGATTCCCGAATGCGGCATCTCCAATTCCGGCTCCGTGCCGTCCACCTGATCCACGCTGGCGCCATAGAACAGCCTGGCGATCTTGTCCGACAACTGTCGCGAGAGTTTCTCCCGGATCGTCGTTTCATTGAGATCCGCGCCGGTGGGCGCGAACGGGATGTCCACCGTGACGGGATATCCGCCGGCGGCGTCCAGAGGCCAGCGCGTCTGGCCGGTTGCGGTATCCACGATCCGCACCCGCGCCTCCGCGTGGGCCTTGAGCATCTGATTGCCCACGCCGCTGTCGGTGGCAAACTGCACGACGTTGGCATACAGAATCTGCTTGGCCCCCACCGCCCGCCCAATCGCCGGCAGCGGCATCTTTCTGTATTCCTCGGCTTTGGCGGTGCGCAATTCGGTCAGCAGATCAGGATTGACAATCGGCGCGGCTTTGTTGGCGATCAGCGCCTCGGCGATCTGCCGATCCATTTCCTCGGCGGATTCCATGATCGACGCCGGGTTTTGGAAATCCTCCACAAGCACCAGCATATTATCCGTCTTGGGCGCGTATTGGGCCGGCTTTACCGGTTCGGGCGTCACCTTCGACATCAACGCGGCAAGCGGCATGCACCCGCTGATGGCGGCCAGACAAACGTACAAGGGCAGGCGCAACAGGCGCGGCTTCATTGCCGAGGGGAATCTAATGTTCATAACGGACCTTCATCAGTTCGGCTGCTCGTGGGCGAAAAACAGAACCGCCGCCTGCGTTGTGAATTCGTCCAGCACGCCGCGATACATTTCGTAATCGGTATGGTTGGGCATGCCTTCCTCGGGGCTGTTCTTTGGAAATACGGCGCGAATATTGTCGCGCGTGAAGACGACATGCCCCTTGCCGTTGGTCACCGCCACGACCCGAACCGATCCATTTACCTCGCCGCGAAACAGGTCATCGGCGTCGGTGGACCGCGTTTGCAGGTTGTGAATCTCAACGTAAATCACGCGCGAAACTCTAAGCCGGGGCGCGATTTGCTCGATGCTTTCACCGGCCAATTCCGGGTTATCCTGCTGCAATCGCACCACCGATTCGGGGCTGACCGGAAAAGTTGTGTTCAGCAGTTCTTTGGGCTTGGCCGTCTTCTGCGCGACCTTGAGCTTGGACTGGATCATCTGGGCGATGTCGAGGTGAACGTTGGGCCAGTCGATCTGCACGCCGTTGTCATCCGCCCATGCCATGACCGTAACGCTCTTGCCGGCCAGGCCCTTGTATTCGGCGCCAACGGTTGACGGAGGAGCGGCCTGCGCGATGACGCCAAACAGCGCGCAGCCCGACAGACAAGGCAGCAGCAACGCCGACATCAACAAAACACCTGTCGACCGCCGAAGCGCGCTAGCGGCCAAAACGCAAACCAAGGTTGAAATCATGTTGGATCCTGCGCTAAACAAACTTATCCGGCGGGGTGAATCCCTACCATCCATCATGGTGCGACAGGTGGATGAAAATCTTCCAGCCCCAGGCGGCAACGGCCAGCGCGAGCAATGGCATGTACAGGTATCGGCCTGGAATCACGCCCAGCAACCGATAAACCGGTCGTCCGGTTGCCGCGATATACACCCCAGCCCAAACGCACATGCAACACAACGCCGCCAGGATGCAGCCCATCGGCTGAACATAAAAACTAGCCGCCACGTTGCCGCGCACGAACCAGGAAAAACTGGTGGTCATTCCGCAGCCGGGACAGGGGATGCCGGTTCGAGCCAGGAACTGGCATTCATAAAGCCCCATCTCCCGGTGAGTGCCCAGTCCATCGGGGCTTGGGATCAGCGACGCGGCCACGATTAAAACCGCCAGGCACCCCCCCGCGATCGCCAACGCCAGCAGCCGCGCCCATGCCCCCAATCGCTCGCAAGGCTTTTCCCGTACAAATTCAATGGGAAACGAAACCTCCACGTCAGCTACAATACCCATCGCGCGAGCGGGCTGCAAATGCAATCGCATAAAGGGGGCGTGGCGCCCAATCGTGGCGGTTCCTCCTGGCTTGGCAGACAGGCATGACGCCCCACCAAGTCGCCACAAACACGAGTTACACCCCATAACGATGGCGGCACCCCCTGAAGGAAAGTACAGTGTGTTGACCAATCGCGGTGCGAGACGGTATTTTGGATGAACCCTTTCAGACGTGTGGCGCCCCCGGCGAGAAATGCGCGGTTGGCGGTCGAAGATTTATTTTGTGGAGGTGTGATTATGCGTCGAAGCATGCTCGCTTTTGTTTCCTGTCTCGCATTACTTGTCCTGGGTTCAACATGCGCCAATGGCGCGGCCGCGGGCGATGCCTTGAAGGACAAAGGGCTGACCCACTCCGGCGGCGCGTATGTTTTGCCGGATGAAACCCAGGTGCTCGATGGGATGAAGGAGTTGCGCAAGACCAAGAAACTGGCCGATGCCGAGGCGCGATCGCGCAAATCCTATGAGGCCCGCATCACCGCCTCCAAGAGCTTCATCAAGCAGAGCAAGAGCGAGTTTGACAAGCTCGAGGAACGGCTCGCCGTTGTTCGCGATGTTGCCGTTCACAATCGCATTGTCACGCGACTGAATCTGCTGATCGTGAAGGTGAAGGAATCGGTGGAATCGCAGACCGATTTACAGGACAAGATTGCCAAGGTCGGCAGCGATGCGCAAATGAAATTCGTGGACGACCTGACGGCACTGGACGCCAAGGCGCAGGCGGCGAAAAAGAAGTACGAAGAGATCGCCGGCGACGCCGATGTGAAAGCGCAGATCGCCAAGGCCAACGCCGGCGCCGCTGCGCCAACGAAGCTCGGGCCCTCGCCTGAATTCACCGCCGCCCTGACCGAATTGGCCAAGTGGCGTTCCGCCGTGGAATCCGAAGCGATCCCTCTGAGCGCGGAGCACGGCGTGCAGACGCTGGAAGTGCGTCTCAACGGCGAATCACACAAAATGATGCTGGACAATGGATCGAGCATGATCGCGCTGCCCGGCGAACTGGCCGAGCATCTGAAGATGGTTCCCGGCCCGCAGGATCCGATCATTAAGATGAAGCTTGCCGACGGCACCATCATCGAAGGCCATCAGATGACCCTTAAGTCCGTGCGCGTGGGTCGCTTCACCGTCGAAAACGTAAGTTGCGTTGTGCTCCAAAATGGCCTGAACGACGCCCCGGCCTTGCTCGGCAACTCCTTCCTTTCGCATTTCGTTGTCAAGATCGACCAGAAAGCCGGGCAATTGAATCTGACCGAAGTGGACGCCGACCCGAAGTTCAACACCACCGGAACCAAGACCACCCCGGGCGCCAGTTCCGGCGCAGGCAAAACTCCGGGCAAGGAATTCTGAAGCCCAAGAACCGCTGCCGTATCACGGGCGTCCCGCCCGTGCTGATGGCGCAGTAGTTGAGCAATTTGCGATTTTGCCAATCTCAAAGCACTCCGCACGGGCGAGACGCCACAGGCGTCCGGGATATGGCAAGTTTACGCGAATGGGTTCCAATGAGCCAAGGGAGAGCGTGGACAATAGGCAGGGGATCGCAGCGACGGCGGTTCCATGCGCGCATGCGGCGGCGTCGCCCT
>DASRLH010000205.1:0-14626 GCA_035648595.1 Tepidisphaeraceae bacterium | reverse complement strand
AGGGCGACGCCGCCGCATGCGCGCATGGAACCGCCGTCGCTGCGATCCCCTGCCTATTGTCCACGCTCTCCCTTGGCTCATTGGAACCCATTCGCGTAAACTTGCCATATCCCGGACGCCTGTGGCGTCCCGCCCGTGCGGAAGGCGAGGTGGTCGGGGAACTACGATACTGCCAATCTCACGCACCAGGCACCGGCGGGACGCCCGTGATACAATAAAGCAATTCGACTGCCGAATGCGTCAGTGCGCTATTGAAGGCGTGTTAAGGGTTGCGAATTTTCGGCCCGCTGGGCTCGTGGGAAGAATCCCGTCAACGTATCACGGGCGTCTCGCCCGTGCGGATGGCGAGGTGGTCAGGGAACTACGATACTGCCAATCTCAAGCACCAGGCACGGGCGGGACGCCCGTGATACGACGAAGCAATTCGACTACCGAACGCGTCAGTGCGCCATTGAAGGCGTGTTACCGGTTGCGAATATTCAGCGCGTGAGATTTGCAGGTTCCGCGATTTGATCCAATTATTCCTGAGTGACCCGCGCCTGGGGCTCGACGGTGGTTTCGCCGGATTGCGTGCGTACTTTGCCGCGAACCTGCGCGGTGGCGTCGATGTAGAGACGGCCGCCGAGGTTGGTGACGTCGCCAGCGACCGAGCCGCTGAGGATGACCTTGGTCTTTGGATGGACGGTCACGCTGCCGCTGATATTGCCGAAGACGTGAACGCGGCCGCCGGGGTCGATAATCAGATCGCCATAGATCGCGCCGCGCATGTAGAATTTGGAACCATTGCCGGCGGTGATATCGCCGGCAACCGAGCCCCAAAGGGTGTAGGGCTCCTTGATCTTCATGTCGCCGGCCAGGTTTCCCCGCTCTTCTCGCATGCTCAACTGGCCTCCTCTGTGTTTATCGGTTGTGCTTGAAGGCGGCTCAAGGCGGCACATTACCCTTAGCCGTCTGGTAACGGCTTAGGTTCACATTCATTCGTTGAAGATCCTTTGCACTTCGCCGGAACGCTCAAATGGCCCTGCGCGAACAATCCTTTAATGTGACACGGGCGTCCCGCCCGTGCCGACGGCGGTAGTGTACGGAAATCGAGGTATTCTGAGTTCCATGCAACACGCACGGGCGGGACGCCCGTGTCACGATTGAGCTTGCATATCCCGGCCTGAAACTCTTCTGGTTATGCCACGGAGAATAGCGCGTCGTCGCGTACGGCTAGTGCATTGTCATGCTTCCAAATGCGGGTAAAACTCTAGTGATTTACCCCAAAATCATTGCGTGACAATGCACTAGTCAGTAGCTCGGATTCGCCAGATTGCCCGGCGCCACGACATCCACCGGCACGTCCGCCTCCCCAAGCGCAAACCGCAGGCCCCGGCCGCTGCGCCCATGGATCATCAGCAGGATGATGAGCGCGACGACCGGAAAGGCCACGAACCGCGCCCACTTCAGGATTGCGTATTGTATTGGGTTGTTGGGAAAATCATAATCGCGCCGCAGTTCCGGATAGGTGTACAACACGCCGGGGATGCGCACGTCGGGCGCGTCGCTGACGGCCGCCGGTGAAGCCGAAGACGAGGCGGACGGCGAAGTGCTCATCAGCCTCTGGTATTGGCCATTGAGCAGCGACTGCCAGGGAAAGAGCATCACGATAAACACAACCGACCAGCAGAACGCGCCGGTCACATGGGCCACGCCCACCAATCGGCCCACCAGCATGATCGTGATCACCAGCAGCAGAACCACCGCCAGCACGATCGACAGCAGCACCCCAAGGTAATCTGTGAGGGCGCTCAGGTACTCGAACAGCGGCGCGGAAAGCCGGGATGGGCCGCTTGCCGTTGGCTGGCGCTCGACGACGTTGACGGTGCTGCCGTGGGTTTCAGTTCCGGTCCCCGCCTGCACGTTGGTGGTCGTCACCTCCGTGCGAAACTTCATGCTCGGCACATAGCGGGCGACGAAGAACATCGCCAATTGAATTAACAGCACCAGCGCCAGCAACAGAAACAGCACGTTCTTAGCCCTTCGGCCGACGAGCATCGCATCCGCGTAATCCGCCGCCACTGCCTGAGTCATTGGGGTCCGGGTCATCGAATCTCCTTCATTTCCGCATCGGGGCTCCCGCCTGACGCGCCAAAGCTAGTCGTACCGTAAAGTGGGCAAGAGAGCAACGGATTGTTCGCTTACGCGGTCATTGGCGGCACTGGCCAGGTCTATTAACGTGACACGGGCGTCTCGCCCGTGCATGGTGCTTTGGGATTGGACAACCGTGATTGTTTGACCGCCGCACCATCCGCACGGGCGGGACGCCCGTGTCACGATTCAGAACGCCTGTTCTTGGCATCTCGCGCCGTGACTCCCTCGCGGTTTTGCCATCCATAAAAGATGTGCCTATTCCAAGGATATCCGGGTTCTCAATCCGGCCGTCTCACCACCAACGCGCTGTTCTTGCTTCCGAAGGCGATGCAGTTGCACAGGGCCAGATCGGCGGTGTGCCTGCGGGCTTGATTGGGGATGTAATCCAGATCACACAGAGGGTCTGGCGTGTCGAGGTTGATGGTCGGATGAAACGTGTTGGCGCGCATTGCGAGTACCGTGGCCGCCAGCCCTGCCGCTCCGCAGGCGCCCTGGGGGTGGCCGATCATCGACTTGGTTGAACTCATCGGAATATTGTCGGCGCGCGATCCAAAACATTTCCGCACGGCGGCGGTTTCCAGGCGGTCGTTGAGATCCGTGCCGGTGCCGTGGAGATTGATGTAGCCGATTTCGCCCTTGGCCGCCCCGGCGTCGGCCAGCGCCATTTCCATCGCCCGCACCGGCTCAAGCACATCGGGCGCGATCTGCACGCGATGATATGCATCGCAGGTCGAGCCGTAGCCGGCTACTTCCGCCAAAGCCTGCGCGCCGCGCGCGGCGGCGTGGTCGGCATCCTCCAGCACGAACATCCACGCCCCCTCCCCCAGAATAAATCCATCGCGATCCTTCGAAAACGGCCGGCAGGCGCGCGACGGCTTGTCCCATCGGCGCGTCGAGATCACCCGCATCCGCTCGAACGCCACCAAAATGCCGCGCGAAATTGGTGAGTCCGCTCCGCCGGCGAGCATGGCGCGGATCGTGCCGTTGCGGATCAGCATCGACGCGTATCCGATCGCATCGGTGCTGCTCGTGCAGCCGGTGGACAGCACATGCGACGGCCCGCGCAAACCCAAGGCGATGGATAATTCGCTGGAAAGATTGCCGTGTGTGCCGGCGGTGATTGAATAAAGCGACGGCGTTCCGCGCTCAAAGAGCACCCGGCACTGCTCTTCGACAAACACCAGTCCCCCGCCCCCGCTGCCCAGCGCCACGCCGATGGATCGCTGCCGGGCCAGGGGATCGCCGTTGGCGGTCGCAAGCCAGGAATCCATGCCCGCCTGCGCCAGCGCTTCGCGCGAAGCCGCGATCGCCAGGGGCACAAGCCGGGGCACGCGCCGCAGTTCGGGCGGCTCCATCACGGATGTCAGATCGAAATTTCTAACCTGCGCCGCCGCGCTGGATTTGATGCCCGCGGTGTCGAACCCTTCGATCCATTCGATCCCGCTGCGCCCCTGGCAAAGCGCCGCCGCGTAGTTTTCGCGCCCAACGCCATTGGGGCTGACGACACCGATGCCGGTGATCACAACTTTACGACGAAATGGGTCCGGCAAAACGAAACTCCGGGAATTTTCCGCTATGGCTCTCCAACTTCAGTGATTCTAGGTCGCACAGGCAGCCAAAGGGAACGCCGGAAAATTCCAGAGAACCAACATGTAATGCCATCGGCGCGTTTCCTCCCACCAGAAGAAATCCAACCACGGAGGCACGGAAACACGAAGGCGCGCTCGATTGATCCGCGCAGTTTGCTGATCCTGGGAAAAGCACCGTGCGCGGGCGAGACGCGCGCTGCTCCGCGATCGCGCGAGGTGTCGTTTGGAAAACAAACGATCGCTTCCGCTTGTCGCGCCAGATGGCGTCGCGCCTCGAATGCGCCTCGGTGCTTCCGTGCCTCCGTGGTTGTCTTCCTTTGCGGTAAGAGTGTCCGGCTTACGACAGCTTCTTCTTTGCCTCGGCGGGGACTTCGACTTTGGCCGAGCCGACATCGGAGATGGTGGTCTCGGTGGCGCGGTCTACTTCGCGCTCGTTGCCGTCCTGGCCGGTGACGGTGCCGGTGACGTGCAACTCGTATTTGGCGAGCATTCCATCCTTGACGAGGATTTTCACCGTTGCTTTGGCGTTGGTGATTTTGGGTCCGGTGGCTGGCGCGGCGGCGTCGGCATTGGCGCGGCGTCGGCCTCGGCCGAACGTCATCATTTCCTTGGCCGCGTCTTCAGTCAACTCGCCTTCGTAGGAGTCCCCGGTCTTCTTGAGTTCCTTGGTCTTCCCGGACAAATCCGCGACCTGCGCGGCCGGGGGCTTCATGCGCTTAATCATGTTGACCAGGAAGCGGGCGCGGTTGGGCTGCCCGCTGCCATCGTCCTTGGCCAGTTCCTCGGAAGTCTGCCAGCCATCATCGCCGTTCACGACAAACTTGTCGCCCTTCATGACAACTTCGCGGGTGGAGTTGTTGGGGCCCGGCAAGGTGAGCAGGGTATAGCCGTCCTTTTGGGTTTTGCCTTCGGTGGTGCGATCGTTGTTTCCGAAATGAGAGGTGGTGGACCACGCATAGCTGGGTGCATCGGCCAGTTTCGCGGCCGCCGCCTGAACCTGGGTTTGCCCGCTATCCGCCGCCACCGCACACGTCGCCGTCAATGCAAGAGCCGCGCAAAAAATCGTCCGCAACATACAATTCTCCTTCAGAAAGGGTTTGAGGGACTAACAGCCAGTAGACCATACAGATTGTTGTGTCGCGCGGGAAGGGGGAAATTGTTACGATTCCAGGGGCATCTTTATGAATACCATTTCCCAGTTTTTCGCGGTTCTGTTTACGCTCGGCTTGTGCACGCTCGCCATCGCGGACCAGCCGCCGGCGACGCAGCGTTATTACGACGACAACGTGGCGGCCTCCAATCCGCTACGCACCGAGCAGGCGAGGGAATTGGATGCCTACATCCTGGTGCAAAAAAGCGATGACCGCCGGCTGCATGCGCTGTTTAAGCCGGACTATTCCTCGCCGCGTGCATTTGAGAAGTCGGCCCAGCCTTTACGCAAGGCATTTTGCGAGAGCATCGGCTATCCACCGCCGGGAGATGTGCCCGACGAGCCGACGACGTTTGCACAAATCGGCCAGGACAGCATCGCGACGTATTACCGGGCGTCAATTCCGATCCTGCCCAAGGTGCATGCCGAGGGAATCTATATCGTGCCGCGCGGGATCAAGGGGAGGGCACCGCTGGTGATTTCAATGCATGGCGGCGGCGGATCGCCGGAAGTCGCCCTCTTCCACGGCGGCGCCAACTACCACGACATGGTGCGCGGCGGCGCCAAGCGCGGCTACATCGTCTTCGCCCCGCAACACCTGTTCAACGCCGACGGATATCCGCGCGACATCCGCAATAAAGTCGATGAACGCATGCGCCTCATCGGCACGAGCCTGACGGCGGTGGAAATCGCCAAGATCAGCCGAAGCATCGATGTGCTCATCAAACGGCCCGAAGTCGATCCGGCGCGCATCGCGATGGTTGGCCTCTCATACGGCGGCTATTACGCGCTGGTGACGCCGGCGCTGGATACGCGGATCAAGGTCTCGGTCTCCAGTTGTTACTTTGGCGTGCAGGAAGGCCGCTACGAAAAGGATGAACTCTCGGTCCCCAGCGATTTCCGCTTCAATGACCGTTTCACGCTCTTCCGCGACCCCCAAATCACCGCGCTCATTTGCCCCCGCGCCCTGGAAATCCAGGCCGGCAGCAAGGACGAAGCGGATCACCGCGAGCCCGGAAAACTGCTTGCTCCACAATCGGCGGCTTATTACGCGAAGCTCGGAGTGCCGGGGCAATTCCGATTTGTCGTTTTCAACGGGCGTCATGAGTTCAATGACGAATCGGCGTGGGAGTTTGTGAAGAAGCACCTCTAAGCCTCGGCGACAAGGCTGCATCACGAGAAATTTGAAAACAAACCACAGAAACAAGCCGCGACCGCAACCAGGTGAATCAGAATAATCAATAGAAACGTCACCAAAAAACATTTGAAGCTTATCCCCGTGGACCAAGCGAGAAATCCGATATATATGGAAAACTGCGTCAGCGCCAGAATGATCGACGGCAGGCCAATTGTGCCCCCGGTGGCCGCGGAGAGGAGCATCGGCAGCGGAAAGGCGGCGCGGGCAAAAACATAATGTCCATGCCCAAGACCGCCGGACATGATAGATCCGATCAGCATTGGAACTGTAATCATTGCGCCGGCGATTACGCCGCCGATGACAGGCGATCTCTGCCACTTTTCCGGCGGCTTGTCCGGCGTGCGATAGTCGAGGGGTTGGTTTGACATCGTGGCATCGTGGCATCGCAACCGAGCGCCGTTACGCATGCGACGGACTCATTGGCATAATGTCCGCGCCCATTCCTGATCCGCCGGATCCAGCGGCGGCTCGGGCGGCTCACCGTAATTAAGTCGCCGCGCGTAGCGCCCGTTGGCGTACGCCTGATTCACCAACGGCTGTAGATCCAAATGAACAATCGGGTCTTTGTGCCGCAATGGAATTGCAATTTTCGGCAGCGGCTCGCGCAGTCCGATCGGATACAAACCCACCGCCCCCGGATCGCTGGGCATGCGCACGGTTGCGCGAAAGAGGGTAATCCATTTCGCGGGACAACGATGCGGGCGAAGCAGGGCCTTCCAATCCCCCTCGCGGACCAGATCGACTTCGACGAAATTCACGCCCGCCGCGAGAAGCTCGGCACGTTTCGAGCGGAATTCCACCAGTCTCTGGCCGCGCTTATTTGACGGGCTGATGAACTCGATAACGGTAATCACGCGTTCAGTCCCAGTCTCCACGATGGGGATGAAACGCTCTGTAATCGGCTCGACCTGCGCAAACAGCCGAAAGGGTGCAACGGCCGCGCCCACTCCCTGGACAGTCGCAACCGCCGTCGCGCTGTCGGCCAATTCAAATAGTCTCACATCCGGCTTAAATTCCTTGCGCCATTCCTCCCCCGCCTCGGCTTCAACCGCGACCCGTTCCTCCGAGCTGGCCGCAAGGTCGTCGGGAAGCATCTGGTTCAACGCATTTCGCGCATCGGAAATGAGCGAGGTATGCACATCGAGCCAGTGCGACTCAAGATAAGGGTCCATTCCTGGGAAGGGACTGGTTTTCATGCCGGAATTATACCAATGAAGGGCATGTGATTCAGCAACGACGGCTTGTTTTAGCATGTTGGCCCATCGTGTAAAAACATCGGCACAACCCTCAAAACCGCAATTCCAGCCCTCCATGGATATACGGCACATCGCTAAAGTCGATCAGGCTGTTGGCACCGCGATAATCCCACCCGTTGCGGAAGCCGCCGTTGAACCCGTAGCCGGCGCCGAGCTTAAAAGTGAGCCGGTCGCAGGGTGAATAGCGCACGCCCATCTCCACACGCCGCTGGCTGAACAGCAGCCGGCGATTGCCGCGCAGTTCGCTCACGCGGAAGGCGTCGAGCAGGGTATCGAAACTGCCGTATGCCCACCAATGGTCCACCACGTTGTACGCCGCGCTCAGGTGCAGGTCCGAGAGCAGGTAGTATTCTCCTTCGATGTCCCATCGGTCGCCCGGCTTCCAACTCAGCGAGTCATACGGCAGGCCGACCACCGCCTGCAAAGTGGGATCAAAGCGATGGCTGAAGCCGATGCCAGGGATCGGCGTGTCGGGCATGAAAGTGCGATGGCCATCGTAGTCGATGATGAACGCCAGGTAATCGTCCTTGTTCAATTGGTCGGCGACGATCACGTCGGCCTTTCCGTACCACCCCTTGCCTTCGCCAAACGCGTTATTGCCCGCGTAGCCCAGGCCGACAGAGACGCCGGCCACCCATGTGTCCCACTTGGCCACGCCGCTGCCCAGCGAAATCGAGGCGTCGGTGAGTTGGCGGTTCAAATGCGGCGCATCGGTGTGCGAATCGAGAAACAGAAAATCATATCCGATGCGCGGGCTGATCTCATTGCCGGGGATCAGCCGGAAGCGGCCCTCGGATTGATAGGCATCCAGTCGGAAGGAATCGTTGTAATCCTTGACGTGCCCCGAGCCAAAGAAATACGCATCGGCGCGGCCATCGAGCGCATCATCCGTCTGCGGCCAAGGCTTGGCCAGCAAGCCCGGGCCGCTTTGGGCCTTCGCGGGCAATGTGAAACACAACGACGCCGCGACGCAAAGAAGAATTGCGATACCCAGCCGGGAAGGGAAGTGGACGTTACGCATTGTGATGTAATATGGCCGGGCGCGGACGCGGGTGCAAACGAGCGGACGTCCCGTGACGACGGCTCGGACTCCGCCCGTGCGGAGGAATTTATTTCGGTGGCACCCCACTGACGCCGACCATGCTTGCTTTCGCTTGCATCTGCCGGCAAGGTCGTGCAAAGTCATTGCATGGTCGAAACCGGCGATCCCATTCAACTGTTGAAGACCGCCGTACAAAACGGCGATGCCGCCACGGGCAGAATCGCAAGACCGGGGATTATGCGGCCGCCGCTGATTTGCTCTGTGCCGCCGGCGCGAAAGTTCCAAAAGAATTGATGGGCGCCGAACCGGTAAGACAGGTGCTCGGGCGATATCAAGAGGCCGCGGGCTGATCTCGTTGCCAACTTGACAACATTGGCAACGGGCATATCCTAATGCCGCTCACGCGCCATTAGCTCAATTGGCAGAGCAGCTGACTCTTAATCAGCGGGTTCCAGGTTCAAGTCCTGGATGGCGCAATTCTTCTGTCGCATCCTGCGTAATGTGGTACAACCATTGCCGATGAACGACCGAATTGTCATCGATCCCGAGATTTGTCACGGCAAGCCCGTCATCAGCAACACCCGAACGCCCGTGTCTGTAGTACTCGATCATCTCGCCGGCGGTGACAGCTTCGACACCCTTCGCCGCGAATATGACCTCACGGACGAGGATATCCGCGCCGCCATTGCATTCGCCAACGCCGAATTGTCGCGGCTTACGTTCGCGCCCACCCCGCGGCGAAAAGGCGCCTGAGCGATGCGGTTTTTGGTCGATGCGAGCCTTCCCCGGTTATGTGCGGCGTTGATGCGCCGGCATGGGCACGATGCCGATGACGTCCGCGACATTGGCTTGCGCTGCGCGGCCGATCCCGTTATCGCGCGACATGCAAAGGAAAATCGAGTCTCGCTGGTCAGCGCGGATTTTGATTTTGCCGACATTCGTGTTTACCCGCCGTCGGAATACCACGGAATCGTGGTGATCAACCGCCCGCCCAACGCGAACGTCGCCGAAGTCCTGGCGATGCTCGATGGACTGCTGGGCAAGCCCGCCATTCTGGCCGCATTGCCCGGACGCCTTGCGATCGTCGATGCCAAACGCATTCGCCTTCAGCCACCGTTGCCCAGGGGAACGCAATGATTGCCGCCTCTCGCGCTGCCCTGCCGTGGCGGCTATACGCAATTGAGGCCCTGACCGCGACGGGGACCAGCCTGATGGTGGCGGGGATTTTTTTCTATACGTTGCACCAATATGGCTGGGGATTGAAGCAGAATTTCACGCTGGCCGCCGGTCAGGGGGCGGTTTACATCGTGGGGGCGATGGCCGCCGGCGCGCTGACCCGGCGGCTGGGCCAAGCGCGGCTGCTGGCGATCGTGTACCTCATCATGGCGCTGCTTCCGCTGGCGGCGCTGGGGCCGCGGCATGCCGGGCCGGTGGCCGTGCTGCTGCTGGCGTACAGCGGGGTGAGCGCGGTGGGATGGCCGATCATTGAAAGCATGGTTTCAACCGGCGTATCACCGGGGGAACTATCACGCCGGCAATCCATGTACAATTTGATCTGGTCCATCGTCGGCGTCGGGGCGATGGCCATCGACGGAAGCCTGATCGAATACTGGCCCGCCGGGGTATTCGTCGTGCCAGGCCTCGTCCATGCGATGGCGGCGGCAATGCTGTGGAGGGGACGCAAACTTGAAGAGGCGGCGCAACGATCAACCGTCGGCCCGGAAGGCGAGCGGCGCGGCCGGATCACGAGCGCCGTTGAGACCAACGTCCGACACGATCGCATCGACCCCAATTGCTTCGCGCCGGCGCGGTCGTCCGCCCCGGCGGCGTCCGTATCCTCGCGGGCGTCCGCAAGCGCCCCGGGCGCACCGTCAACATCGGCGATTGATCCGCCATCGCAGCTTTTGCGCGTGCGCGTTCTCGCATTGTGGCTTTCGCGTGTCGCGTTGCCGGCGACGTATATCGTGATCTTCAGCCTGATGGCGCTCATGCCCTCGCTGCCGGTGATGCAGAAACTGGGCGCGGCGCGGCAAACCCTGGTTTGCAGCGCATGGATGGCCTCGCGCACGCTCATCTTTGTGATATTGGGGATGACGATCTGGTGGCATTCGCGCCCCCGGTTGCTCGTGCTTGCCGCCGTGATAATGCTGGCGGCATACTTCGGCGTCACCGTCCGCCCGTCCGATCTGGTGGGCCACGGCTCGCCGGCCATCGACCTGGCATCAATGCTCGCATGGCAGCTTGTGCTCGGCGCCGCCCTGGGCCTGGTCTACTCCGCGAGCCTCTATTTCGGCATGGTCCTCAGCGAAGGCAGCACCGACCACGGCGGCTACCACGAAGCCCTCATCGGCGTCGGCTTCGTCCTGGGCCCGGGCATCGGCGCCCTGGCGCAAACCCTGCGGCCCGGCAGCATGTACGCCGGGATCGTCGCGGTCGGAGCCTTGGTGGGATTGAGCGTGATCGCGGTTGCCATCACGTCCATTATTGGGGCACGGGTGAATCGGCGCAGGGAATGAGGGGCGCTGCGACGACGTTTTACCCCGCGCGCGGCGGCGGATCTAACGATTGTGGAATCCCAGAAGCCTTTTCACAGGAGCCATACTGGATTGACCACGTTCTTTCCAAATCGACGGTGAAGACGGCCACGAATGAACGCGAATGGGCACGAATAATTCGTTTTCATTCGTGTGCATTCGTGACCATTCGTGGTTTCCCTCTTTCTTTGGCTGCGGGTCACCCTTGCGTATTCAAGCGTGTTGTTGCCGCAGCTTGACATTGCATCCAATGACCGTACGATACCGCCGGTTTCCCGACGCGAGGGCAGGAATGCCGGCGTTTTGGGCATTCGTCGAGAGGCCCGGCCTTGGTGGCCGGGAGGGTAGGCGAGACGGGCCGGATTCGCGGTTTGAATCGGCTCGGGCCCGGCGGGAATCTGTGCCGCGATCGGACGCGCCCCGAAACGAATCTCTCGTTTTTCTTACGAAGATTCAGGCGCTGCCCCTCGCTATTAAAACTGATCTGCCACCCTCACCCCTCCCGGCAGATTGGCCCGTAGTGTAACGGTAGCACACCAGGTTTTGGTCCTGGGCGTCAAGGTTCGAATCCTTGCGGGCCAGTTCGCCTATGACAACGACCGCCATCATACTCGCCGCCGGCAAAAGCACGCGGATGAAATCCCGGCGGGCCAAGCCGTTGCATGAAATCTGCGGCAAGCCGATGCTCGATTACGTCTTGCAGGCCTGCTACGGAGCGGGATGCGAGAATGTCATGGTCGTGGTCGGGCACGGCAAGGACGAGGTCATCGGGCAGTACGGGCACGATTCGCGCATCATCTGGATCGAGCAGACCGAGCAACTTGGCACCGGCCATGCCGCCCGGATGTGCGAACCCTGGCTGCGCGAGCATGCAAAAGGCGATGTGTTTATCCTGGCCGGTGATGGGCCGCTCATTCGGGCGCAAGTCCTGCGCACGCTTCAGCAGGCGCATCGCGATGACCGCGCCGCGGCCAGCATGGCGACTGCGGAGCTCGATGATCCAACCGGCTATGGCCGCATCGTTCGCGACAGTGACGGCAACTTCATCGAGATCGTCGAGCAAATCGACTGCACGCCCGAGCAGCGCGAAATCCGCGAGGTGTTTCCCAGCTACTATTGCCTCAAGACCGAGGAACTGCTGTTCGCGCTGGCGCGATTGAAGAACGAAAACAAGAAGAGCGAGTTCTACCTGACCGACATCTACGGCATTCTCCGCAACGCCGGCAAAAAAGTGCTGGCGGTGCAGGCCGTCACGGCGGAAGACGTGCTGGCGGTGAACAGCCGGGACCAGCAAATGGAAGTCGATGCGATCATGCAGGCACGCATCCAACGCGAGTTGCTGCTGGCGGGCGTAACAATCGTCAGTGCCGCCAATACTTATGTCGAAGCCGGCACAACCATCGGCCCCGACACGATCATTCGGCCCTTCACGTTCATCGGGCGCGATTCGAGCGTCGGCGCCGATTGCACGATCGGGCCGTTCGCTTCGATCCCTCCGCAAAGCGTGGTGCCGGAACGGACGACGGTGGCGGGAGTGGTGTCGAATGAAGTGATTCACGCGAAGCGTGAAACGGCGGTGATGTGATGCGCGCCATGAAGGCGGCGTCAGCGAACATGGCCATGATCAGGCGCGGGCGGCCTAAATGTAAAGGTGGGGCAGGCATTCTTGCCTGCGTTGCCGTTTACGGTAGTGAAGATCGCGGTTATTTGAAATCGAAAAATGTCGCACGTTGACGCGGACAAACTCAAGCTTTTCGCCTGCCGGGCCAACCCGCAGTTGGCGCAGCGCATCTGCGATTATCTGCAAATCCCCATGGGCCGAGGGCGCACGGAGCTGTTTCCCGATGGCGAGTTGATGGTGAAGGTCGAGGAGGACGTGCGCGGCCGCGATTGCTATATCGTGCAGCCCACCTGCCATCCGGTGAACGCGCATTTGATGGAGTTGATGATCTGGATCGACTGCCTCCGCCGCGCCAGCGCGAAGCGCGTGACGGCGGTGATCCCTTACTTCGGCTACGCGCGGCAGGATCGTAAGGACGAGGGCCGCACGCCGATCACCGCGAAACTGGTGGCTAATCTGCTGGAGCGATCCGGCGTGGACCGCGTGGTGTCGGTCGATCTGCACGCGGCTCAGGTGCAGGGATTCTTCGATATTCCGGTGGATCATCTGAGCGCGTCGCCGGTGTTGGTGAAGTGGTTTAAGAGCCTGAAGATCACCAACCGCGTGTTTGTTTCGCCTGATGTGGGGAACGTGAAGCGGGCGCAGGTTTATGCGAAGATTCTGGGAGGCGAGATCTGCATCGTGGACAAGCGACGCAAGAGCGGCTCGGAGGCCACCGCCGCCCATATCATCGGCGACGTCGCCGACAAGAACGTGCTGATGGTGGACGACATGATCACCACCGCCGGCACGATCACCGAGGCGGTGCGGATCGTCCGCGAGAACGGCGCCAAGGACATCTATATCGGCGCCACGCACGCCGTCTTCGCCCCGCCGGCGATGGAACGGCTGGCCGCCTGCCCGTTCACGAAAATCGCCGTCACTGACACCATCCCCATCGGCAATCGCTGCGACACCATCAAGGACCGCCTGGAAATTCTGAGCGTCGCCGACTTACTGGGCGAGGCGATCCATCGCATCCATCACAACGAATCCGTAAGCGCCCTGTTCCGGCATGACGGTGGGGCGAGGGATTGAAAGATGTCAGTGGTCAGTTGCTTTGAAGAGTCAGTTGTCAGTTGTCAGTGGTCAGTTGCAGGAAGAGAAAGTCAGACGCCATTGAACTACCAACCAACAACTTACAAGTGACCACTGACAACCAACAACCAACAACTGACAACTGACAACTGACAACTGACAACTGACAAACAATAAGGAGTTTATTATGGCACAAACCGTACAAGTTACCGCCGAGCCGCGCAGCGAGATGGGCTCGCGCGCCAACAAGCGATTGCGCGAGAAGGGCATCGTGCCCGGCGTCATTTATGGCCACAAGCAAAACGTGGTTGCCGTCAAGCTGCCCCGCAAAGAGCTGACCAATCACCTGAGCCGCGGCACCCATCTGTTCTCGCTCTCCTTCGCCGGGCAGAGCGAAACGGTGTTGGTGAAGGAAGTGCAGTACGATCACCTGGGCATGGAAATCCTGCATGTCGATTTTGCCCGCGTTGATCTCAATGAGCGCGTGACCGTGACGGTGCCGCTGGAGCTGCGCGGCACGCCCAAGGGCGAAGCCGACGGCGGCGTGTTGCAGCAGATCATCAGCGACCTGGAAGTCGAGTGCCTGGTCACCGATATCCCCGATGCGATCCGCCAGAACGTCAGCGAGATGGCGCTCAACAGCGTCCTGCATGTGAAGGATTTGCAGTTGCCGCCGAACGTGAAGACCACCCGCGACGCCGAGGCGATCGTGGCGACGGTTAAGGAAATCGTCGAGCAGGCCGCCGCGGCCGAAACCGAGATTGCCGAGCCCGAAGTCATCGGCCGCAAGGCCGAGGAACCCGCCGAGGAGGCCGAGGCCGGGAAGAAGGACGCGGCAAAGAAGTAGGAACGAGCGCGCCCAAGCCAAAGGTAAGGATATGCTTAGAGCATTTATCACATTGATGTATCGCTTCGATCGTCATTCCGATTTCGGTGCCACAGGTCGCGGTACCCCGAGACCTGTGCGGTGAGCGAAGAGGCACAGGTCTGCGAGTACGCCGACCTGTGGCACCCGTCGTACGGAAA
>DASRLH010000204.1:0-5666 GCA_035648595.1 Tepidisphaeraceae bacterium | reverse complement strand
CCCTAACCCTCCCCCGGCGTACCGGGAGAGGGAACAGAGCGCGACAATGCCTGGGCAGACGGCGGGCACCGCAGCGCCAGAGCCGTCTGCCGCGCGGCCGCCACTGCTCGAATTTCAAACCGCCCACGAAATCCCCGGCATCAACACGCCCTATGTCGAAGGCGCAAGCTGCATGTCGCCGGCGGGCGATTTCCTCTACTTCGCGTCCAACCGGCCCGGCGGATTTGGCAAGTTCGACATCTGGCGATCCCGCGTCAGCCCCGACTGGAAATTCGGCCCCGTCGAGAACGTCGGCCCGGAGATCAACACCGCCGACAACGAAACCGACCCGGCTCTCGCCCTCAACGGCTACCGACTGGTCTTCAGCTCCGATCGCGGCAGCGATACCGGCCTGTATCAACTGCTCTCCTCGGATTCGCGCGAGGTGTATTCGATCCGGCAGGGCAGGCCGCTCCCGCATCTGGGAATGAGCGCGTGGCTGTTGCTGGCGTCGTTGCTGCTCCTGTTCCCGCTGTTGTTTTTCCTGCGCGGCTGGGACGACCGCCGGCTGGGCCTCCTGCAAAAATGCCTGCTCATTTCCCTGCTGGCCCATGTGCTGCTGTGCCTGGGATTGAGTTTCCTGTGGGTCTCGCGCGATGCCTATCACTACGTGCGCCAGCAGATGGGCGTGGAGATCGCGGTCAATCTTAATCCCGCGCCCGAAATCGGGATCGGCAGCGCGATCCGCCAGCAATCCACCTCCGATTTGCCGACCATCGGCGCGCCGCCGCCGTCGGTATCGCGGTCTCAATTGCCGGTGGAGTCGATGCCATCGCCGGCTCTCCTCGAGGCAGCCGCGCCCCGTGCACGCTTCTCGCCAGATGAGTCGCATGCGCCGCCGGATATCGCCCGATCATTGCCCGCCTTCCAGCTCGATACGCTGGCGGCCAAGCCGATTGCGCCCAGTGATGAAATTCCCAAAGCCATCGCGCCGGAATTGCAATTTACTGCTCCACTTGCCCCCGCCCCAGCCGCAGCCCCTCGGCAGGCGCAGGCGGTCGCGGCGAACGTGGATCGGCAGAATAATCCGATGGAGACGACCAGCCCGCAGTCTTTTGTGACGCCGGCCATGCCCACCGTGCAAGGAGTCGCAAACCCATTGCTGCTCGATCCGGGTTTGGCAATGAAATCCCCCTCACCGGCGCAATTCAATGCGGCTCCCGCGATCGTTGCGCCGCCGAGTCCCGATGCCCCAGGCAGCGCGCCACGGATTGCGATGGGCCCCGCGTCGGACGCCAGAATATCCAGCTCGCAGGCTGCCCCAACGGGAGCCGAGTCAAAGCGCGCGGTAATCGGGCCGATGCGATCGACGCCCGTGGATGGCACAAGCACCGCGAAAGCCGAGGTTGCCTTCCCCAATGCTCCCAATCGGCTCGATGCCCAGCCCCCGGCACAGCCTTCGGTCGCCATGACCGGGGCCATTCGGCCGATTCCCGGGCCGGTCGTTAAGGACGCCGCCGCCCCCGGCACGTCTAACCTAATTGCCGCGCCAAACATTGATGCGCCAAAATTGGATTCACCGCCCCTGAAGGTTGCCAGCGGCAAGCCGGACGTGCCTAAAGCTGACGAGGCGAGCATCGGCATCGCCCGCCAGGCAACTGCCGCGGCGATCGCCCGCCCCACGGGCATTGACATGCCGGTTCCCCAAGCGGCTGCCGTCACGGCTTCGTCGCTGGGCGGCCCGGACGGACCGCCGGTAACGATGGCGGCGCGGTTGCTGGCCGCCGGGCCCGCGACGCTACCTGCTAGCTCGATCGCACAGGTGATCGGCAGCGGGCTTGCCGCACCGCCGATCGACGTTGCCGGGCCGTTGAATTCCGGTGCAAACCCGGTTGAAGATCGGCTTCTGGCGACGGAAGTCGCCGCCGGCCCCGCCACACGCCCTTCAACCGCGTTGGCCAGCACGGCGGCGGGCGTTCCGGCCTTGCCTCAAAGTGTTGTTTCCGCGACAGCGCCCGGCCATGCCCAGGCATCAAACTTACATCCGCTCGCTCTCGACCTGTTGACGTTCAAGGCGATGCCGGGCCAAACAGCAGCGCCATCCGCCGCGCCGCTCGCGGTGATTCCCGGCGGACTGCCAGGACCTCAAATCACGCCTCCACAATTCGCGGCAGCGGCAGCGCCCCTGCATCGGCCCGCCGCGCCCGCGGGCGCGAGCAAGACGCCGATGCCTCTTTCGCAGCGGCTCGCGGCCCGGCAGGCGTCCCCCGTTTCTGGCAGCGGATTCCCGACGGCATCGGTCGATTTTCCCAGCGCGGTTCCGGCATCGGTGAAATTGCCCGGCAGCCGCGCCGGCTCGCCCGATCTCCTGTCCATCAGCCCGCATCCCATCGAACTCGCCGTGCTTCCTTCGCCGACGGTAAGCATTGACCCGCTGCCCGGCGACATCGGCGCAAGCCGGCTCAGCGCGCCCGATGCGCCCTTCCAAATGCGCGCCCCCGAGACGCACAAGCCAATCATCGAAAAACTGGGCGGTACGCCACAATCCGAAGAGGCGGTTGACAAGGCCCTGCGCTGGCTGGCGGACCATCAGGAGGAGGATGGCCGCTGGACGCTCATCTTCGATGACCGCCGCCGCAAGCGCCAGCGCGGCCAGCACGACATGGCCCTCACCGGCTTGCCGATCCTCGCATTTCTCGCGCAAGACCATCGGCCTAACAAGGCCGGCCCATATCGCGATACCGTGGCGCGCGGGTTGGATTATCTGGTCGGCCAGCAATTGCCAGATGGCGATCTTCGCGGCCCGCTGCGCGGCGGCGGGGCCGATCAGGGCAACATGTACGATCACGGCATCGCCGCCTACGCGATGGCCGAAGCTGCCATCATGACCGGCGATCCGCGCTATACCGATGCCGCCCTCCGTGCCGCCCGGTTCATTATCGCCGCCCAAAACGAGGAAACCGGCGGCTGGCGCTACGCCCCCAACCAGCCCGGCGACACCAGCGTGTTCGGCTGGCAGGTCATGGCCCTCAAGAGCGCGGAGCGCATCGGCTTCCAAATCCCCGAACATGCGATCGACGGCATCCACAAATACATGTTTCTTGCCAGCGGCGGCAAGCATCACATGCTCGCCGGCTACCTGCCTCACGACGGCCCCTCGGGCCCGATGACCGCGCAGCTTGCGTTTAGCCGGATGCTGATGGGACAGCGGCTCAACGATGGCGAGATGAACGAGGCATCAGAATATCTCTCTCGCCAGCCGCCCAATGCCGGCAACGCCGATTTGTACTATTGGTATTACGCCTCGCTATGTATGAGCCAGATGCGCACCGACGCCTGGGACGCCTGGAATAAAAAGACGCGAGACACGCTGATCGCCCTGCAAAAGCCCGATGGCCATCGCGGCGGCTACTGGGACATCGCCAACGTCCCCCGCGCCGATCGCGCCGGCCGCGTTTTCACCACCTCGCTGGCCACGCTCACGCTGGAGGTGTATTACCGGTATATGCCGATGCAGGAGGGGAAGGGCGAATTGCGCCTTCCGCCGAAATAGAATCCAGACATGCCCCGGCGCTTTTTCAAGATTCTGCCAACGTTATCACTGACGCTGTGCTTAGCGGCATGCGTTTTGGGGTTGCGGAGCCGGCATATTGACGACGAAATGATCGCGACGTGCCCGGCTGGCTGCCTGTGGTGGGTTTCCTCCTCATATGGAACGCTGGATCTGACGTGCGTGCGCGGCTGGCCAACGGCCCAAGCCTTACGCTGGCTGTTCACAGCCGCCGATGAAGACCCGTACGTTGAGCCGGCCCTCATCATCGGTGGAAAGCCCGGAGCGCATTGCGTCTCGTGGAATTGGCACGTCATCGAAGGTCGCTATGGTACTGTCGTTACTGCATTGCAGGGCGGCTGTCCCCATCCGGCGGAAGTGGTTCGTACTAATGAATCCGTCGGGCCGTATGGAGTCGCGGACTACGATTCGTATTCGCCGGGGATGCACTTTTGGTGGATGCGTGTCGCGTATTGGATCATAGCGGCCGCTAGCGGAGTTTTGCCCGCGGCGCGCCTCGCGGGCATGACGGTCGGCACCCTAAATCGCCGCCGACGCTTCCGCCGCGGCCGCTGCTCGTTCTGCGGCTACGACCTCCGCGCCACGCCGGCTCGATGCCCGGAGTGCGGCTCGGTTCCGAGGACGAACTCGAAGACCTAAACCGTCGCTTTGATCCAATGGTGCGGTGCGCCGGATCGTGCGCGAACCTCTCAATTGGCAAGCGCGTGGGGTATCCATTATGGTTTCCGCCGTGACCGACGCGCCTCCCATTTCTCCCTTCCCGCCAGAGGTATCCAGGCAATCGCCAAATTCAATTTGGCTACTGTCGCCGCGCGTGGATTTTCTGAATCACGGCTCATTTGGCGCGATGCCCCGGCCAGTGTTTGAGGCGCAGGATGCCTGGCGCCGGCGGATCGAGGCCGATCCGATCGAATTGATCGGACGCCAATGTGCGGGATTGGTGGCAGAGGCGCGGAAACCGGTAGCGAAGTTCCTGGGAATGGAACCCGACGACTTCGGGTTTGTCACCAACGCCACCGAGGGAATCAACTGCGTGCTTCAATCGCTGGCGTTGGCGCCCGGCGATGAGCTGCTCACCACCGATCATGTCTACCACGCCATCCGCCAGGCCATGCGGCGTTGCGCGGCTCGCGCCGGCGCGGCGGTGCGCGAAGTCGCGGTGCCGTTGCCGGTGCGATCCGGGGAACAGATCGCCCAGATCGTGCTGGCGGCGATTTCGCCGCGCACCCGGCTGCTGGTCATCGATCATGTCACTTCGCCGACTGGGCTGGTGTTTCCCGTCGAGCAAATCATTGCAGGGTGCGCGAAAGCGGGAGTGGATGTGTTGGTGGACGGGGCGCACGCGCCGGGGATGCTGCCATTGAATATCGGTGAGTTGCGCCCGGCGTATTACGCGGCCAATTTGCACAAATGGTGTTGCGGTTCCAAGGGCAGCGCGCTGCTTTGGGTGCGGCCCGACAAGCAAAAAGACATTCATCCCGCGGTCATCAGTCATTTCCTGGGCGAGGGCTTCACCCGCGAGTTTGCCTGGCAGGGGACGCGCGATTTGAGCGCGTGGCTCGCGGTGCCCCATGCGCTGGCGTTCATGGAATCGCTGGGCTTGGAGCGGGTGATGGCGCACAATCACGCCATGGCGGCCTGGGCGCATCGGCTGCTGTGCCGCCGGCTGAAATTGGACCCAATCAGCCCGTTGGATGGTTCGATGCTCGGATCGATGGCCGCCGTCGCGCTGCCCGCGTTGGCCGGCATCAGCGAGAGGCAGCGCGAAACCTTGCAGCAACGGCTCTACTCGGAGTTCCATCTCGAAGCGCCGCTGATGTTATGGAACGGCCAATGCCTGCTGCGCGTTTCCTGCCAGGTGTATAACACGCCAGAGCAGTATGAACGGCTTGTGGATGCGATTGGGAAACTTGGAACATGAAGTTGGATTGTCGTAAGACTTCAGCCGTTTGCAGAACTCAAGAAAGAAGGGCGTCATCGTATCACGGGCGTCTCGCCACAGGCGTCCGGGATTTTGCTTGGCGTGACAATAGCAATAATCTGCATTGCGCCAGCCGTTGGTTTGTGTCATGCTGCCCGCGTGGCATTCGAGCCTGCTCAATCCTCGGTTCCCGGC
>DASRLH010000203.1:0-7376 GCA_035648595.1 Tepidisphaeraceae bacterium | reverse complement strand
GCCGTCGCTGCGATCCCCTGCCTATTGTCCACGCTCTCCCTTGGCTCATTGGAACCCATTCGCGTAAACTTGCCATATCCCGGACGCCTGTGGCGAGACGCCCGTGATACGCGACGGCTTCTTTCCCGTCAGGCCTGCGGCTCTGCGATCCGCGCAGTGTTACGCGAATTGGCGATCGAGGGAAGCAGAGGGTTAGTACACAACTGCCATCGAATCCTCGACCGCTTCGATCACCTGCCGGACGTGGAACGGCTTGCGGAGGAAACCGTCGAAACCTTGGGAGAGCAGGCCCTGGCTCTCGGTGTCCGCGAGTTTGCCGCTCATGGCAATCAACTTTGTCAATTGCAGGTCCGCGCTGCTTTTCACCTGGCGGGCGACTTCAAAGGCGTCAATGTCCTTGAGGTGCATGTCCAGCAGGATGACGTGGGGGCGGAACTTCTCGGCGGTGATGCCGGCGGCAAACCCGCCCTTGGCGACTTCCACCTCGTACTTGGCTTCATCCTCGAGGATTTTTTCCAGAACTTCGACGATATCCTGCTCATCGTCCACGATCAGCACGCGGGTGCAGCCGGTCATCAATCCATTGAGCGGCATGCCGTGCTGCTTCATGAAGCGAATGAGCTGGTTGAGGGGGATCCGCCGGTCCTTGGAGCCGGGGATGCGATAGCCGTGCAGGGCGCCCGAATCGAACCATTTGCTGACGGTGCGCGGCGCGACGCTGCAGATTTTGGCGACTTCGCCGGTGGTGAGGACGTCTTTGACTTTCGTCGTGGTGGTGCTCATGGGCATTTCTCTCCTTGCCATTCGGCCGGCGAAGCCGTTTGACACTGATACTATCGACTTGTCGGCTGCAACCTTTAGAACGGGTGCGCAGATTCCGCCGCACAGGCGTCAATGCAGGTACAGCGGGATTTATCGGCCGTCCAAATCCGAAAGCCCAGGATTTACCACCAAGTCACAAAGGCACAAAGACAAGGAGGATTTACCGCAGAGGCGCAGAGACGCGGAGGCGCGATCTGCAAAACAAACCACCCTTTTCCCACAAGCGATTACATTTTTAAACATTGATTTTTTCAGTTGGTTTTCAGCTTGGAACGCGCCTCCGCGTCTCTGCGCCTCCGCGGCTAATTCCCCTTTTTTAGTTGCACGGCACCGGAGTTAGATCGCGCGCCAATCGAATGCCACGCCCGATCGCCGCAGGCGATCGTCCAGTAATAGCAGGCGATAGAGGAATGTCGCGACGATCTCGACGTCGTAGCGGCCCATCATGGCGCCCAATAACCTCGGAATGCTCTTGCGGCGGCTGACAATGGAGATGCGATCGGATTTTCGCAGCGCCGCCAGCACCGCCGCCGCCCAGGCCGGCGAGCATCGACTGGCGTGTATGTCCAATAACTCATTGCGCGCCCCGCCCATCTTCGAGTTATGCGGCACATGCGCAATCCTCGGGAAAAAGGTATCGAACATCGCTTCGTAGGTTTCCCACCCGAAGCACGAGGAATCGTGTGCCAGTTTGAAGGCGATCACCTCGCAGGCCGTAAACGGCACAATCGCCTCGGCCACGTCCATGTGTTGCAAAAAATTATTGGAAAAATAATGCCGCTGGCGGACAAACAGATTGGCGCAGAAAAATGGGTGGCCGGTATGTTGCCATCGCGCCAGATGCTTGCGCCAGACAGCGATCAGCCGCTGGTCGGCGCGATCCACGATTGCCGGATCAATCAGGTCGATGCGTCCCTGCCAGGGTTTGAGGTGGTGATGTCGCGACAAGACGGCAGCCGGGTCTTCGCCGGAGATTTCCCTCTCGAGCTTGCCTTGGGCGCGTTCCATGGTTCCGCGGACGATGGGATCGCCGAAGAAACCATTAAGGCACGGCACGCCCGGCCGCTGCATCGCCGCCACGTGCGACAACTGCTTGGTCATGGGGAAGCCGTCGGCGGTGAAATGGTATGGCTCCGGGAAGATGTTCCACAGCGAGCCGTCGGTTTGGATGACGTTGAGCTTAAGCGCCAGTTCCTGCGCGACCATGGAGGCCGCCGTCCCCTCGGCCTCGCGGTCGCGGATGTTGAACGCCTCGACTTGCAGATGCTTGCGTTGGACGGCCATCGCCGCCAGGTATCGGCTGTCGAACCCGCCGGAGAGCGCAACCGATACGTGTGACAATTCACCGGCGACCGCGTCAAACGCGCTCGATATCCGCTCATGCAGCCCCGCCGCGACCTGGGCAATTGGAGGCTTGGCCTGACCGCCGGTGAAGGTCGCATATTGCGCCTGGCTCAGCGCGCCGTTTTCCCACGTCGCAACCGAACACGGATCACTCTGCGCGAAGTCGGTGAAAAGCGATCCGCCGGTACAATTGAAGTTGTAGCGCAGCCATGATGCGACGGCATCATAATTCACCGAGCCGGCGTTGAGCCCCGCATCCTGAATTGCCCACACATCGCTGCCGGCAACCAATCGGCCCTGGAACCGCCCGACGAACCAAGGCCGCAGCCCCATGTGATCCGAAACAAACCGCACTCGATTATTCCGGCGGTCATCAATGACCAACACAAACAATCCCACCAATTCCCGCAATGGCGTGAAATCCCCGCTCTCAATCACCTCCAGACACCACCCCACAAGTTCCGCCCCGCCGATACCCGCGCGCCCGGCCAATCCCCAGAGATAGGCACAACACCCCGTCCGTTCATCCCGCCGGGCATGCACCTTCGCGGCCCCGCCGCCGACCACTTCCAGGCCGATGCGTTCCCCCTCGGCGGCCGGGAGGGTGAAGCGCTTGGTGTTGGGGAATGGATTGGAGAACGGACCGTCAGCCGGGGCATAGGCGAAAAGGGTATTAGACCGCGCCGCCGGGCCGACGCCGGGGGCGGCGGAAGAGTTGGGAAGAGCTGTCACAGGCGATGAAGGATCGGTGCTTGCCAAAGTGCCAGCCACCATAATGGGCGATTAAGTTCTTTCAAGTACAGGCAACCTTCCGCATTCCGGGCACCGCTCCGGGGTGGCACGCAGGTCGTATCCGCAGTTGGGGCAGAGGCGATTGCGTCGCCGGATATGGCGCACATGCCGGCGGCGAATGAACGCAAATAGCGCCGGCAAGGAACAAACGGCAAAGACGACGTACAACGTGGCCCAGTGAAATACCAGGCAGTCCACCAACACTTTGTGGCGCGGGCGCCGGTCGATTCCCCGCGCGCGTTGCACGATCTGGAACTGCTCGGAATTCTCCAGCAAAGCCGCGGCTGCCGCGTGCATCCCCTCATCGCCGTGGCTTTCGGGGCGCCCCTGCGCAGTGGCATGGGCCAGGCAAAACCGGCCATCACGGCTGGCAAATTGGATGAATTGCCGGGCGCCGATCTGGCGCTGGTAGAAGGGATGGTGCTTAAAGCTTCCGAACCAGCAGAGGGCCGTGATCGCGCACGGCACGAGCGACAATATCGACAGTTTCGATAACACTCGGCCCACGGGTAATCAGTTTAACGCGCTTGCGCGGCGGTCTCACTCCCTACACATTCTTCTTTTCCCCAAATCCCAGCACCAGCCCCGTGGCGACCATGGTCATGGCGGCGCCAAGGAGGTACAGGCGGGAACGGGCATCGTAGCAAAGGCCGGCGATGGTGCCGCCGACCGGCTTGTAGGGCGGCGGCGCGGGGGGCGCGGCGACCGTCACCAGCGCGAACGGAGACATGTCGGCGTCCTGATTGTCGGCGTGATTCAGCGGCAAAACCTTCTGGCCCTTGCGAATCGTCTTCATCTGCCGGGCCGCCAGGCGCTCGGCCAAACCCGGATCATCCCGCACCTTGCTCAAAAACTCGTCGTTCACCGCGACTTGCTTCTGCACCTGCTCCAGATCGGCCTGCAGCATCTTGCCTTCATAAAACATCCGCCGATTGGCATCCGCCTGCGGAATCACCACGCAACAGGCGATCAATCCCAGCCCCAGGCACAGCAGCGGGATCGTCCATCCCGATCCGGCTGCCGCGAGTTCCAAGTCCCGTTCATCCTCGGTTTCGCCATCGTCTCCGTAGTCTTCGTCAAATTCGTTGGCCCCCACATTTGCATCCGTGAAATCCCCTGCATCAGGTTCTTTCTCATATTCAAGCTCATCTTCGTACGCCGGTTCGGGCGCAAGTGCCGCGTCATCGGGCGCACTGCCGGGCACGGGTTCTGAATGGATGTGCTGAAAATCCGTAGGGCCAGAATGAATTCGCACGGGGACGGCGGCCAGCGATTCATCGTGGCTCGGTGACGAACGCGGGTGAAGCGCGGGTTGGCTGGATGCGGGAATCGGCCCGGCAACCTCGCGGCGGCGCACGGCCGGCGCCCCTGGAGCGGCCTTTTGGGCCGGCTGATCTTCGCCAAGCCCCGCCCAGGGGGTCGCCTCCAGCAGCGCGGGTTGCTTTGCCGCGCTCGCCGGCTCATCGAGGTGCGCACGTCCCTCCTCCGGATCAATCGATTCCCAAGGAAGCAGGGCATTCGCTTCATCGGGCTGCGGAACGGGGGTGGCCGCGGGATCGATCTCCGGAGGGTTCATGAGTGCGTCCTACTTGTTCCAGAATTTTCCGCCGTACTGCGCGCGGCTGCCCAGTTGCTCCTCGATGCGCAGCAACTGGTTGTACTTGGCGACGCGATCGCTGCGCGCCGGCGCGCCGGTCTTGATCTGCCCGCAATTGGTCGCCACCGCGATGTCGGCAATCGTCGAGTCCTCGGTCTCGCCCGAGCGATGCGAAAGCACGGCGCTGTAGCCGTTGCGCATGGCCAGATTGACGGCGGCGAAGGTCTCGCTGAGCGTGCCGATCTGATTCACTTTCACCAGGATTGAATTGGCGGTGCCGGTCTTGATTCCCTTTTCGAGAAACTTTGAGTTGGTGACAAATAGATCGTCGCCGACGATCTGGAATTTCTTACCAGCGCGGTCGGTCAGCAGTTTCCAGCCGGCCCAATCATTTTCGGCCAAGCCATCTTCCAGGGAGCGGATGGGATACTTCTCCATCCATTTCATCCAGTAATCAACCATTTGTTCGGAACTGAGGATTTTGTCGGGGTTGCTCTTGAAGAATTTGTAGCCCTTCTTGTCGTTGTCCCACAATTCGCTGGCCGCCGGATCGAGTGCGATAAAGATCTGCTTGCCCAGTTCATAACCCGCCGCGCTCACGGCCTCGGCAATCACTTTCAGCGCATCCTCGTTGTCCTTAAGATCGGGCGCGAAGCCCCCCTCGTCGCCGACGGCGGTGCTGAGCTTGGCCTTGTGGAGCACTTTCTTGAGTGCGTGATAAATCTCCACGCCAGCGCGCAGGCCCTCGGAGAAAGTATCGAATCCCCAGGGCTGAATCATGAATTCCTGGAAATCGACGTTGTTGTCGGCATGCTTGCCGCCGTTGAGGATATTCATCATCGGCACGGGGAGCGTCCGCGCCGCCGGCCCGCCCAGGTAGCGATAGAGCGGCAGGCCACAGGCCTCCGCCGCCGCCCGCGCCACCGCCATTGAAACGCCCAGAATCGCATTCGCGCCGAGCTTGGCCTTGTTGGGCGTGCCATCGAGATCGATCATGATTTGATCGATGGCTTCCTGATCGCGCGGGTCCAAGCCGATGAGCTCGGGGGTGATCTTGGTATTGACGTTATCGACGGCCTTGGAGACGCCCTTGCCGAGCCATTTCTTCTTGTCGTCGTCGCGCAGTTCGACGGCTTCGTGCTCGCCGGTGCTGGCGCCGCTGGGAACCGCGGCGCGGCCCAAGGTTCCGTCCTCGAGAATCACGTCAACCTCGATGGTCGGATTGCCGCGGGAATCGAGAATCTGCCGGCCCTGGATGAATTCGATGCTCAGGCTCATGGGTGATATAAAGTGCTGAGAGCAAAGTGCTGGGTGCTGAGAAAGTCAGCACGCGAGCCTCGGCGCTCCGCCACTCTCCTTAGGTTATCGGACGCGAGGAATGAAAAACTGTAACAGCCGGGCAGTCTATGCGCGGGGGGATGGGTGTCAAACGATGCGTCAGGCGTGCTTGTGAGCCACATTGGCCGGCGGCACATCAGGCGATGGGAGTCCCGCATTCCGGGCAAATGCCGCTGACGTTGCCCTGTAGGTCGTAGCCGCAACTCCGGCACAGGCCGGGACATCGCGGCAATCGTCGGTGGACAATTCGGGATGCGTATAGCAGCGGGAGGGGCAGCGTCACGATGACAACGAACCAGTGTGGCAGAATGAGGGTGGTCCACGCGATGATGCTTCTGGGACCGTACATGGTTTGCGACTCCGAGGCGTAGCCGCGTCGGCGCAGATCGCCTCGGTCTCCGTGATCGAGCTCGAGCGGATATTGGGTGTCGTGGGACTGGCTGGCCCGGAACAACCAGCGCGGGATGTCGTCGCGGTCGTCGAGCGGAGTTTCTTCATGATCGGCGTAGAAGGTGGCAGTCACCCGCAGGCGCCGGCCGCTGGATTCGACGCCGAGCAGATAACCGCGTGAAGGCCATCGCGTTTGCGTCGCGAAGCCGACCTCGCACCTGTCGTAAATCCGCCAGCTTCGCGCCCAGAGTACCGCGGTCGCCACCCACAACAACAGCGACAGCACGGACAAAAGCGCAACGAGGCGACGGAGCATGCACGCCATGATACCACCGGGGTTGCGCATCAGTCGATGGGGGTTCCGCATTCCGGGCAAATGCCGCTGACGTTATGGCGCAGGGAGTAGCCGCAGATCGGGCATTGGTCACGATCCCGGCGGACGACGCCACGAAAGTTTTGAATCGCACGCCTTATCCGCGATGCAACACGTATCGCGGTAATCAGCCAAAGCGCCAGGAGGAACAACAGAGACGTGATTATCGTGAACCAAAAGACCTTCGCATTGTACGCGCAGCGGAGGATTGCCCTTGAGGTTAACCCAATGCACCATTTGACAGGGTGGACGATATCGTCTATCCTGTATGCCAGAAATGATCGGCTCACACGCGCAATTCGGTTTCTACTTTGGTTGGTATTTTTACCCACCCAAATCCCGCGCGTTCTGAGTCGGCTTATCACGAGTGAAACGAGCATGCCTCAGGACGCGGTCCTGGGGCTTTTTTTTGGCCCGAAAGCCGGGAAGAATTTAACCACGAAGGCACGAAGACACGAAGCGGAGGAAAATCCAAATCCGAATTCCGAATTCCGAATTCCCGAAATCCGAAACAAGCCCAAAACTCCAATGCCGAAATCTCAAAACAAGAACTCCCCAGACGCGTGTTTCGAGTTTTCCGGTAGAACCGGCGCATGTTGGCAACGAATCACGGCTTTTTCGGCACGAATCGACCCGTGGTACGCCAGAAGTCCGGTCAGCAGCCAAGAAGCGGACTTAAGAGCGCTAACAATGCCGAAAAACACGCTATTTTCTTTGCCA
>DASRLH010000202.1:0-42961 GCA_035648595.1 Tepidisphaeraceae bacterium | reverse complement strand
CATCACGGGAAGAGCGGGGCTGTATCCCTCGCGGCATCAGAGCGACCAGGTCGACTTCAGCGGCGCGATGATCAAGTGCGCCAATCATCGCCTGCGCTTCGCGCTCATGCAGATCGCAGACAACCTGATTCTCTGCAATCATTATTTTCGCAATCTTGCGGCGCCCTGGCGCGTCCGCAAGGACGACCCGCGGCTGATCCGCGTGCGCGTCGCGATGCGCTTGAGCCGAATCAGCTTCCAGATGGTCGCCGGCGGCAAGGTCTTCGATCATCCGGCTTCTCGTCAGCGCGACTACATCCTGTCCAAGCTGATCGCTTTCCATCAGCAGCATGAGACGCCGGCCCTGAATGTGCAACATGATTTGCAACAGGCGAGGACGCAACTACCGCCCGGCGAGTATGCCGCCGAGGCCAAACCGTTGCAGGAGGAACTGAGGATGATTGTTGAAAAGCGTCGGCGCGGCCCCCAGCCCCTGGGAGAGATTCTTCCGGCGGTGCTGGCCGAGCTGGCGGCCAAAGTGATACAATCTCCGCCATCAGGGAATGCTGGCCCCACGTGAGGTAGCAGGCCGACGGAGCCGAGAACGTCTTATTGACCCCAAGGCGAAAAGCCTTCGGAAAAGCCTGGCGCTCTCTCGGGTCACCAACGTCTGATACGGCAGCGTGGGGTCACTCCCCTGATGTACCAGTATGGCGAGATGTGACCATCAAACGAGAGAGGTGGCTCCGCAAGCCTGTCGAGCTTCACCTCTGATCGCGATCTCTTTTTTGCCGTCGCGTGACGGCCGCGTAGAGTCCACGCGCTAATCGTGACTCACCGATTCATACATGGCAGTCTTATCCTCTCCCATCTGGTCCTCTCCTCAAGGAAAGGGTGGGAGGGACTTTGGAAGCATTGGGATTTCGGTTGTTCACGCGGTTTGACATGGTCACTGAAGTGACCAAGCCAGGCGTAAGGGATCGCAAACCGTGCATGGGATCATGGAGCCGTGCGGACGCGTGTTTTCCGTTTTGCTTGCTTTTGAATTTGTTTCGGATTTCGTGCTTCGGATTTCGGATTTTCGCCTTTCACTTGGGCTTCGACCGCAAGCTATGCAGGGTATTCTTGGATGGCTTGCGGCAGAGCATCAATGACTTCGCGGGCGAGCACGCATCGCATCCCCTGGCGCTGGCCGGCGATCTCGCCGGCGCGGCCATGCAGCCAGACGGCGGCGCAGGCGGCGTCGAAGGGGGGGAGCTTTTGGGCCAGCAAGGTGCCGATGACGCCGCTGAGAACATCGCCGGTGCCGGCTTTGGAGAGGCTGGAGTCGCCGGTGGTGTTGACGTAGACGCGAAGGCCGTCGGTGACGACCGTGGCCTGGCCTTTGAGGACGATGGTTTGGCCGAACGTTTTGGCGGCTTGGGTTGCGATGTCGATGCGGCCGGGCTCGTCCCTAGGGACTTCGGTTCTGCCGAATAATTTGCCCAGGCGCGACATCTCGCCGGGATGGGGCGTGAGGACGGCGGTTGCCTTGAAGGAGGGCGTCCAGCGCTTGGCCGCCGCGAGAATGTTCAGGGCGTCGGCGTCGATCACCATCGGCTTGTCAAGACGGATCAGGCTTTTCACCCGTGCATGCGCTTGGGGCGATTGGCCAAGGCCCGGGCCAAGAACGATGGCATCGGCTTTCCCGGCGGCTTCCAGGAGTTTGCCGGTTTTCGTTCCGCTGCCCAGTCCCAGGCCGATCAGCTCCGGCGTGATCGAAAGCACCGCAAGCAGGATGGACTTGGGCACGGCCGCCTGCACCAAGCCCGCGCCCATTCGCAAGGCCGAAGTGCCGGCCATCACCGGCGCGCCGATCATTTCGTCATTGCCTCCCACCACCAGCACGCGCCCAAACATGCCCTTATGCCCATCGGCAGGGCGCGGCGGAAGGGGAGGGAGGGTTGTGATTCGATCCATACTGCCTTTGCCGGGCTCGGCACCAAAAGAGGAATTCCACCACGGAGGCACGGAGACACTGAGGCACTTTCGTCGCTCCAGCCCCAATGGCTAATATGATAGATGGGTAAGAGGCTGCCTGGTAAAATCAAGACGGCTTTAATCGGCCGAAGCGCATTTACGATTTTTTCGCTTTCGAGTTGGCAAATCAGTCGAATGCGCCTCCGTGTTTCCGTGCCTCCGTGGTAGTCTTCAATTCTGGCCGGAGGCGTATTACCCGGCAATCGGCAGACTCACCGCGCGCGTGTCGCGCGGCTTGGCGGAGATGGTCAGCGTCGTCTGCCCTGAATGGCTCGCGCACCCGCCATCCACGCTTCGCATGGGCACGGGGCTCACCGGCGCCTGCGCCAGGCGATCGATCTTCCCGAACCGCAGGCGGATCGCCCAACTGAAAGTCCGGCGAATCGACTGCGCCAGCCCCATCATCCCCACCACCTGCATCCCGGCGGCTTTGTGGGAAACCTTCGTCTTCTTGCGGAGCAGGTTGTGCGCCAGCCAGAGCGGGTTGTAGAACGACGCGTAGCCGATGAGCATGTTGAGTTGCTTGCGCCACGGCTGGGCGTGGCCCGAGGCAATAACGTAATTGCCATCGTACATGTGCGGCAAGACGCGTTGCCCGCCGACGCGCTTGAAGACCTGTCCGCCGGTGAAAGTTTGCTCGTAAAGCTTGGTGCCGGCGGATGGGGTCATCATCAAAACCTGAAGCGATACGGCTCCCGCCTTGCGCAGGACGTTGATTTGGTTGAGCAGGCCGTAGTAGGTGCCATGTGAATAAAGCGGCTGGGAGTCGTGGTGCATCATCATCGGCATCGGGCAGATGCCCGCCCCGCGCAGGGCGGCAAAGGCCTCCTGCGTTTTGCTGACGCTCTGGCCTTTATTCACCAGCGTTGCCGTCATGTCTTCCACGCCAAGCCACAGTGCCCGGCAGCCGGAATCATGGATCAGCGGGAGATGCTCCTTGAGCACAAGCGTGTCATGAACGGTGACTTCCGTATGCCAGCGAACCTTGCGGCGAAGGTCCTGGCCCTCGAAGTTGGCGTTCACGAGGGTATTCACGATGTCCATCGTACGGGTCTTGTTGTTGAAGAAATTGTCATCAGCGCCGAAGAAATAGCGCAGGCCATATTCCTTGTTGAGCCGCCACATTTCCTCGGCGATCCTGCCGCCGCTCTTTATGCGGTGCTGGCGCTGGTTGTAGGCGGGGATCGGGCAGTAGGGGCAGGCGAACTTGCAGCCGAAGGTCAGGACGATCGAACTGATTGGGCTGAGCTTTCGCACGCGATTGGCCCGCAGTGATTGCGATCCCAAAACGCCGCCTCGGCTCGGGGGCTCGAGAAGTCGATAGCCCAGGACCGAATCGGGGAGTTCATCGAGGTCGCCCAGCAGTCGCTGCACGCCGGTGTCCACCAACTCCTCGGCCAGCCCATCCCGCCCGCCGCGCGGATATACCAGGCCCGGCACGTCGTCGAGCGCGCCGGCATTTCTCGCGCGAAAGAAGACCGACCGCATCGACTCGCCGTCGGCGCGCATGGTCAGCAGAATTTCGAGGAAGCTGAGCAGGACAAATTCCTCGCCGGTGATGGCGACATCCGCGCTGTTGGCGTCGGCGGGGTTGCCGCTGAAAAGATCGTATGGCTGATACACCGCGTGCGGGCCGCCGGCGATGATGAGTGGGCGATGGGCCGGGTCGATCCGCCGGGCGTCGCGAATCATCTCCATGCACCGGCCCGAATGCAGCCCCATGCTCGAAACCATGAACAAGTCCGGCACGCGCCCGTCCAGCTTCATCTGCGAGGGGCGGAAGTTGCGGTTCCATTGCTGAAGGACGATGCGGGTTTTGTCGAACCCGGAATCGACCATCGCCGACCCAATCGCGCGCACGCCCGCCGGCGCCATGCGCGTGTCGGCAAAAATGAACGGCAGCATCCGCGTGCGATGATCGAACGCGCAGGCGATCACCGTCACCAGATCATGCCGGGGAGCGATCTCGCGCAGCCGCATGCGTAGCCGGGTCAATTCACCGGGCTTGAGCAGCTCGTCTCCACGAGCACGTCGGGGAAGTTCCATGACAATATCCTCATGCCCAAAGGCGGCAGACGCAAGGCCGAATGACAATTGTTTCTCGGGCCGGGGCGCACCGGGCCGCAGAGTGGAGCCACGAATGAACACGAATGGACACGAATGAAGAGGGAAATGACGCGTGTTTTTACGTCATCCGTTCGGTTCAGGCCAATTCTGAACGCCGATGCCGCTCTAGTATTGCGAAAAGCAGGTAATTCTTTTCTCGGAACACTTCAGCCGGCGGCAATAGTCGCATTGCGGAGGACGTCACGGCACACATTGCTCCGTCCGCCCGCTAACCCGTCATTGCAGGCCGCGGAAGTCTTACCTCTTTTCTTCTTGGCGGTCTTTGCGCCTTGGCGCTCTTGGCGCAATCTTCATCCGCGGAACGCGATGACGAGGATACATGTATGAAACGGCGAAGATTCACTCCGGCAACCCAACCGCCGGCGCGGCTTGCGGATTGCGCCGGCGGAAGCCGGCGACGAAGTCTTCGATGGCCGCCGTCAGGCACTCGAATGAAACCGGCTTGAGCAGATGGCTTGTGAAACCCGCCCGCAGGGCCCGCTCAATGTCGCCGGGCATGGCCTGGCCAGTCAGGGCGATTCCCTCGAGTTTATGGTCGGCCTTAAGTTCGCGCATCAGATCGCATCCATCGCCATCCGGCAGGTCGATGTCGCACAGCGCCAGGTCAAACACCTGAGCGGCGGCCGCCGCCCGCGCCGAACAGACATCGCCGGCAACACACACATCGTATCCGCTCATGCGCAGCAGGCGGGCCATCACCGAGGCGGTGGCCGTATGATCTTCAATCAGAAGGATTCGCGCGGATTCCGCCATTTGTTTGCCCGACGACCTGAGATAGGTACAACCCATGCAACAGTAACGCCCGAAATGCTGTTGGCAGCCGATCCCAATGGCTTGCGACGAGTTTACCAGAACGCCGTGCCAAAACAACAAAAATCGCGCAATTGCAGATTTGGGGGCGTGGCCGGAAATAGTGGCACGGGCGGCTCGCCCGTGGAGTCGCGGTACCCAGCGATGTTCGACCGGTACTCCGGCCGAAGGCGCAAGGGGGCAGCGTTCTTCGTGTGCGTGAAGCCATCGGTCGCTGCGCTCGGGTGGTTTGGCCGGAGGACCGGCCAACGCCGCGGCGTACCGCAGCCACGGGCGAGCCGCCCGTGCCACGAAAAATGGCCGCACCCAGATTTGGAGCAGGCGCGCGAAGTTTCGGAGGGGAGGGGAGGGGAGTGAAAGGACAGGCGGTCACGCCCACCCCTTCCCATCCCGTTTGCTTCCGCAAAGCGCCACATGAATCCCCAATCCATGCGCCATGGCGGCCTTGACGAGCAACGCCTTGTCGGCATCCTCCGCGCTGTTGGCATACGCGACTTGAATATGGTTCGCCTTGTGCCGCGCCATCATCTGGTCGCGGGTGACGCCATACGTGACGGCATGCATGATCGGCCATTGCGGCGTCGTCGCATCCCAGCGCCGCTGCGTTTCCTCCGGGGGCAGTTCGACAACTCCCGCTCGGCCCAGGTCCATCCTCAGCTTGCCATCGTCGATATAGATGCGGCTCCAGACGATTTCGCCGGGCCGGCTGACGCCTTTGAGCGTGCCGCCGCCCAGGCGGAAGTACATCGCCGGCTGGCGCTCGCTGCTGGCGCCCGCCCACCCGCCGGTGAAATGCGCCGGCGGCGCCGAGCCGGAAATCAGAAAAACCCACACATAATCCGGCACCGTCCCGCTACGGTCGATGTCGCCCCAGCGCAGATCGTGCAGCGTCGTCTCCACCGGCTGCCCCATTGCCTTGTGAAGCAGATACGTCATGAGCGCATCCAGCCCGGCGCATTCGTCCACCTCGTTGAAATGCGGCAGTGGCTCGCCATCGTATAACACCCGGCTTCCATCGCGCGACCGCACCGGCGGGCGATCCGAATTGTTCAGCATCCCCTCCGCCAAATCAGAAGCCGGCAGCAAGTCCTTAAGCCCTTGCTGGTATTGGATGCCGATGGTCGCGCAGCCAAAGTCGTCGGCAATGCGCATTGCCGCGATGTACATCTTGCATTGCAGATGGATTTGGTGGTCGGTGAGATCGCCGGCTTCGCTGGGGCCGGTCTTGAACTTCATGCCGCGCTCCTGCATCCATGCGCGCACGGCTGCCGCCTCGTCGTCGCGCACCTGCGTGGTTTCAAAATAGAGGGAAGACTGGCTAAGGCGCTCCTTGAAAACGCCGGTGGAGTTGAGCAAATCATCGGGGATGATGGCGTTGAACATCCCCATGCACCCCTCGTCGAAGACGCCCATGATCGCCTTCTGCCGGGTGAGTTGGCGGGCCAGCGCCTCGCCGAGCCTGCGTTCCTTGCCGCCGACCTTCGCGTCCTTCCATTTGATTGCATGCGCAGTCTTATGCTTCGCGTATCCATCGCGCAGCCATTTGCGCAGATAGTCCAGAAAAAAGTCGTCGGTAAAATCCTCGCTCCAAATGGTCGAATATTTCACGCCCGCCTTGGTCAGCGAGCCGTTGAGATTGAGCATGCCGACCAATCCCGGCCAGGTTCCCGACCAATTGGCGACGGTCAGGATCGGCCCGCGATGGCTCAGCAATCCGTGCAGAACGTGATGCGAATACTGCCAGACGCTCTCGGCCACGATCAGCGGCCCGGCAGGATCGATCCCCGCGAAAACCTGCATCCCCTCCTTCTGCGACCCGATAAAGCCGTGCTTCTCCGCTTCCTTATACGGATGCGCGCGCCATAACTCATACCCGCAGTCGGCCAACGCCGCTCGCAGCGTTTCCTCCATCTTCGCCTGCTCGGGCCAGCATTTCTGGTTGGCGCCCAGCCGCAGATCGCCATTGGCGATTAGCTGCACCTGATGGCCGGCGATCTTGGGCGGCTTGCGGGTTTGCGGAATGGCGTAGCCGGGCATAAATCAAAACTCCATCACGTTTTGGAATCGAGTTTACACAAATTGACAGAAGTTTACACTTTTGCGCGTGCTCGAATGTCATATTATTGCTCAAGGCGCCCATAACCCATTGCCGCGTCAGTGGATTGGCGGCGTAAGTCGCCGAACAGTTGCGTTGCGCGACGGGGAGGCGCAACATGGCTGGGAGCAGCCTCCCCTTGAGGCCACAGATGTGACGCCGGGGAGTCTTGGTGAAGGGCCATGATTATGCCTTTCCGGGCAGGGGAGCGGAGAAGGACGCTGTGCGGCGGCGAGGGGTTGAGTTTATCGCTTTGGGTGCAACCAGCAGGGGGCGCGATCCGCCGCTGAGAAGGGACGACGCTCACAATTTCGCGGAAGGGCGCTGGCGGAATGGGTGGCACGGACACTCCGGCGCGCTGGAAATAGTGGGCACGCCGTGGCAATAGAGGGGATCGGGCCGCTCGCACGGATTTCGTGCTTCGGATTTCGGATTTTCACCTCTCGCTTGGCCTGTGCGCGCAGCCTGCGTCAGGTTATTGCGGCCGATACGCCAGATCATCGAAGCGGATCGGCTTTCCCGAGTATGCCATTCCCCAGGCTGATGCGCGGCCGGCGGGGGGGACATCGGGCGTTTTCGCGGTGAGCATCCAAGCGGTGGGTTCGGCGGATCCGTCGAGCCAGGCTTTGCCGTTGATGGCGAATTTTCCGTCGGATTTTTTCTTCACCTGCAAGGCAAATCGCGTCCAGGATTGGGGCTTGCATTGGAACGGGACGGAAGCGACCGCGTCCTCCCCCTTTCGCAGTTCGAGGATTCCCTGGGCGGGGACGAGGATGAGCTTGTATCCGCCGGCGTCGTTGGCGCCGATGCCGAACTCGGGGAATCGACGGCCCGTGGGGGCGGACCAGATGCGCGCCGACACGGTTCCCGTGACGGCGCCGGCGGGGCCGAACAGAAATCCGTTGCCACCCAACGGGTTGGGAGCCAGCTCCAGGCACTTATTCTTGTCCACGTCCACGATGGTGAACGTGCCGTTCAGGGGCATCAGATCGTCGGGCACCGGGCCGAGTTTGGCCTTCTCGAAGTCATTGGAATAGGCGGGGGGCGCGGTGGGAGCGTCGGCGCTGATGCACGCGAGGAAAAGCAAGATAAGCGGGAGGTGTTTTTTCATAGCGGGGGGGACCGTATCATACCCGCCTGCGATTTGAAAACGTGGCCCGCTCACCTGTATAGTGCGCGAGAGGTGTAGCACCCGATTGTGGCGGTCCACCAAGTCGCCACAAATACGAGTTACACCCTGCGCGACGTGTTTTCGCATCCCACGGAACGGAGTTGGTGTGCTGGACGAGGAACAGTTGTTGGAGGGTCTGACCGCCCCGCAGCGCGAGGCGGTGATGTGCGTGAACGGCCCGCTGCTGATCGTGGCGGGGGCGGGGAGCGGCAAGACGCGGGTCATCACCCGCCGGGTCGCGTATCTGATGCGACAGGGCATTTCCCCGTCGTCGATCCTGGCAATCACGTTCACCAACAAAGCCGCCGGCGAAATGAAGCACCGCGTGGGCGAAACGCTGGGCCGGCCCGTGCGCGATTTCGGGCGGCTCGATCAGCATTGGCCGCTGATCTGCACGTTTCATTCGCTGTGCCTGCGGGTGTTGCGGCATTACGCCACGGTCGTTGGTTTGCCGGCCAATTTCACCGTTTTCGATTCCGCCGACCAGACGAAATTGATCAAGGAGGCGCTCAAGACGCTGGATATTTCGAGCACCAGTTTTTCGCCGTCAACCGTGCACGCCGCGATCGGCAAGGCCAAGAATCAGCTCATCGGGGCTGATGCGTTCGCGAAGGGGGCGGTCGATTTTTTCAATCGCACGGTGTCCCGCGTTTACACCAGGTACCAGCAACTGCTCAAGCAAAACAACGGCTTGGATTTCGACGATCTTCTGCTGCGCACGGCTCATGCCTTCCGCGACCACCCGACCGTGCTTCGGGAATGCCAGGAGCGATTTCAATATCTGCTGATTGATGAGTACCAGGACACCAATCACGCCCAGTACGTGCTGGCCCACGCGCTGGCGCTTCGGCACCGCAACATGTGCGTGGTCGGCGATCCCGATCAGAGCATTTACGCCTGGCGCGGGGCGGATCTCCAGAACATCCTGGATTTCGAGAAGGATTACCCGGATGCGAAAATCGTCCGGCTCGAACAAAACTACCGCTCCACCAAGCGGATCCTGAAGATCGCATCGAAGCTGATCGCCAAAAACCGGGAGCGCAAGGACAAAACCCTGTGGACGGAAAATCCCGAAGGCGAGCGGGCGCGGCTCTTTGTGTGCCAGGATGAGCACGATGAGGCGGCGGTTGTTGCCGCGCAATTGAAAGAGGCGCACGAGACGCACGGCCTGGACTGGAGCAAGATGGCGATCTTCTATCGCATGAACAGCCTGTCGCGCGTGATGGAGGATGCGCTGCGCAAGGCGGGATTGCCGTACCAGATCGCGCGGGGCGTGGAGTTTTACAATCGCAAGGAAATTAAAGACGTGCTGGCGTACCTGCGCGTGGTGGCCAACCCCAGCGACGAGGTGAGCCTGTCGCGGATCGCAAATGTGCCGACGCGCGGACTGGGAGATGCGGCGGTCAAGCAGATGTCGGCCTATGCGCTGGGCAACAGCATCACCCTCTGGGAAGCGATGGAGCGTGCCGGGTCGATCACCGGCCTGTCCACGCGGGCGGTCAACGGGGCCCGGCAGTTCGTCGAGATCGTCCGAGGCTGGCGCCGCATGGCGGGGCAGGAGACCGCGGGCCGGGTGACGCCAACGGAGGCCGCGGATTTATTGCCGATGCCCGAAGTCCCGCGCGAACGACATGCGTTGGGCGCCCCCGATGACGCGGGACTCGCGCGCAAGGCCGGTGTTGCGCCCAACCTGGGCGTTCCGGTGCGCGGCACCGTGCGCCAAATCACCGAAGCCGTTATTCGCAAGAGCGGGATGGAGGATTATCTACGAAAGATCGGTGGCGAAGAGCTCGACGAATTGAACAACGTGGCGGAACTGGTCAGTTCCGCCGCCGAGTTTGATCGCGACAATGCCCAGGGCACGCTGGACGATTTTCTCGGGCAAATCAGTCTGGTCAGCGACGCGGATCACATGAAGGGGGCCGGCGGCGCGATCACGCTCATGACGCTTCATGCCGCCAAGGGGCTGGAATTCCCGGTGGTGGCCATGATCGGCCTGGAGGAGGGGATTCTTCCCCACGACCGCGCGCGCGCGAACGCCAGGGAACTGGAGGAAGAACGGCGTCTGTGCTTCGTGGGCATCACCCGCGCGCAGGAACGGCTGATCCTGAGCCGCGCCGCCAAGCGGACGATCCGCGGCATGAGCGGACGGACCATCCCCTCGCCGTTCATCGGCGAAATGCCCGAGGAGGAAATCGAGGTGGTGGACCGCACGGGGTATGACTTCGATGAACCCCAGGCGCGATATCAAAGTGGAGCGCGCGGCGACAATCGCGGGTGGCACGACAGCGCGCCGGGCGGGGGCGTGGGCATGGGCGCGCGGGCGGCCTTCGGGCAATTCCGCCCCGGTCAGCTCGTGCGGCATCCGAGCTTTGGCCTGGGCCGGATTAAGGACATCAGCGGGATGGGCGGCAATTCGACGCGCGCCATCGTGCAGTTTAATGAGGTGGGGCAGAAGACGTTGATCCTCGAGTTCGCCAGGCTCGCGGTTGTCGAGTGAGGGTGAATCGCCACTGAGGCGCCCCCGTGCGCGGCACTTGTCTTCATCGCGAAAAAAGATGTTTGGCCGCCGAATGGAAATTGGGCGTGTACAGGCGAAAGGCGGCGGAAACGCGCGACGGGCGCTGAACCAGCGCGCGGAGCGGATAGGCGCGCACGCACTGCTTTAGATGCTTGCGGGCGGCGACAAGGTCGCCGTCGTTTTCGGCGCGCAGCGCCAATTCGAAATGCTTGCGGGAAATGAACTCGCGGAGCGGCCCATCCCATCGCCGATCCAACGTGCCGCGCAATAATTCGTAGACATGCAGGTCCGAAAGCAGGCGGGCGGCGGCGGTCTTGGCCGACCAGGTTCCTTCGGGATGAACGCGGTATCGGCCCATGATCGTCGGGTCGTACCAGAAATCGCCGAAGCGGGCGTGCAGGATGTGCAGGGTCCAGTCGCCGGCGGAGATGCTGTTAAACCAGTCGGGAAGATCGGGCAGCAGTCCGTTGCGGAACATGACGCCGCAGGTGGGCATGTAATTGAGATGCAGCAGATCGCCAAGCCCATAAGCGCGTGCATCGGCCAGTCCAAACGAGCGGGAATCGCCCGATCTTTCCTCGAAGATCATCGCGTTATAGGAATGGCCCACGTACTCTGGATGGACGTCGAGAAAATCGGCCTGCTTTTGCAGCTTGTGAGGGTCGGTCCAGTAGTCGTCACCTTCGAGAAGCGCCACGTAGCTGCCGCCGCAGGCGCGGAGGTTCTCAACGAAGTTGGCCTGGGCGCCGACATTTTTTTCGCGGGTGATCAAGCGCACCAGGCGGGGATATTTGCGAAGGCAGGCCTGGGCCACTTCCCGCGTGCGATCGGTCGAGCAATCTTCGCCGATCACCATCTCAAAAGGGAAGGTGGTCTGCTGCATCGCCACGCTCTCGACGGCTTGTTCGAGGTAGCGCTCGTGGTTGTAGGTGATCGTGCAGACGCTGACTTTTGGGCGCGCCGGCGCGGCCAATGGCACCGGGGCAATTGGATCGAAGTGGCCGGCGGATAACGGGGGGACGCTCATTCAGGCAGGCTCCGGGGCCGCCGATCCGGGTGCGAGCTTTTTGCTCACGTCACCGGCATGCCGCAGCGCCAGGCGGATGATACCACATATCATCCGAATGTCGTCGGGCGCGACGGCCGTTCCGGTCGGCAACACCAGTATCCTGTCGCACAGCGATTCCGTATGCGCCAGTAATAGCCGGGCATGCGGAAATAAGGATCGATACGGCTGCATCAGGTGGCAGCCGGGGTAAAAATACCGCCGCGCCAAAATGCCTTCGCGATGCAGAACCGCGATGAGCATGTCGCGGTGCAGCCCGGCGGCCTGCGCATCAATTTCAACGGGCACATACTGATAGTTGCAGCGCTCGCGTTCATTGTATTCAAGGAGTCGCACGCCCGGCAGGCCCGACAGGGCATCGCGGTAGGCGTGGTGGTTTGTGCGATTGACGTCGATGAACTGATCGAGCGCATCGAGGCCCGTCAGTCCCATCGCCGCCGAGGTCTCGCACATCTTTCCGTTGGTGCCGATGTAGATGACGTTGTCATAACCGGCAAACCCGAAATTGCGCATGAGGCGCAGCTTGTGGGCCAGGTCATCGTCGTTGGTGACGACGGCGCCGCCCTCGAAGGTGTTGAGGAATTTGGTGGCGTGAAAGCTGAAGACCTCGGCGTCGCCGAATGATCCGACCATCCGCCCGCCCGACGAGCACGCGAATGCATGGGCGGCGTCGAACAGGAGCTTGAGGTTGTGGCGCCGGGCAATGGCCTGGAGCGCGGTTACGTCGCAGGGCCGGCCCCACAAATGGACGCCGATGATGCCGGTGGTGCGCGGGGTGATCATGCGCTCGACGGCCGCCGGGTCGAGATTGTGCGTGAGGGGATCGACATCGCAAAAGACGGGGGTGATCTCCTGCCATTGTAACGCATGAGCGGTGGCGACAAACGTAAATGACGGGACGATGACCTCGCCGGTGAGCCCCAGGGCGCGGCTGGCGATCTCCAGGGCGATGGTGGCGTTGCAGCAGGCCACGCAATGCTTTACGCCCGCCAATTCGGCCACGCGGGCTTCGAAGTCGCGCACGCACGGGCCATCGTTGGTAAGAACATTGCGGTCGAGAATCTCCTCGAACCGCGCGAGCAGTTTCTTGCGATCGCCCACGTTGGGCCGGCCCACATGAACCGGCTGGGCAAACGCGGGCGGGCCGCCAAACAACGCGAGCTCGCTGAATTTCGTTTTCACGCCTTTTCTCCGGAATCCGCCACGCACCAGCCCATGAGGAGCAAGTCCTGAAAACGTCCTTCCTTAAAGACGTGGCGGCGCAATTTTCCCTCAACAACAAATCCGCATTTCTCGTAGATGCGCCGCGCGGGGGCGTTTTCTTCCAGCACGTACAGATACAGACGCGCCAGTCCGAGGTCGGCCTGGGCATGGCGCATGATCTGGCGAAGGGCGGATTGGCCGTAGCCCTTGCCGCGCTGGGCGGGCTCGCCGATCAGCAGATGCAGGCCCGCGTTTCGGGAGACCCAATCGATGTCGCGCAGGTAGACGTTGCCGACGTGCTCGCAATCGCCGGCCCGGCAAACCGCGAGGTTGATTTCCGCGGTTGAGTACGCGATCCGCCGGCGCAGCCATTCCTCCTCGGCCACGCGGCTCACGAAGCGGAACCCGCCGACCAGTGTGCGGTAGAGTTCCGGGTCATTGTGCCAACGGTGGGACCGATCCAGATCGGCCAGCTCCATGGACCGAAGGAAAACGGGTTCAGCGGCGGCGGTTTCGGGACGAGTCGGCATAAGCACGGGTCAGGCAAACTCCCCATGCCGATAGGCGGGGAAATATTTGGTTTCGGGCGTGTTGGCGGCGCGCGTTATTTGGTTGTATCGGTCGGGATCAAAGATTTTGCCGCAAAAATAAACCGGCCGGCGATCGGTGGCCCAGCCGGCCTTAAACACGGTTAGCCCATCGGCCTGGCCATCGGCCTGGCCATCGGCCATTCCCGCGCCGGCGCCAAGATCGAGCCAGCGCAGTCCCAATGATACGTCTTTACGCAGCGCATCGATCATCGACCAATACATCCCATACGGCGCCCGCAGGGCATAGCCGGCCTCGTTGGTGGCGGCCAGATGGCTGTAGGCCACATCGCCCTGAATATACCAAAGCTGCGCCCCGACCGTCTGCCCCTGGGCCACCGCGCGAAACATAATCAGGCCCGGCGTCTCTAATTGCTTTGCGAAACTTCGCCGGGAGAACGCCTTCATCCCCTTGAGCGAATGGCGCTCGACCAGATTGAGGTAGAGCGCGTGCCAGTCGTCCAGATGCCGCGCCGGGTCGGCACATCGCTCGACCGTCATGCCCTTGAGCGATTTTCGGGCGTAATAGCGATGATGGCGGTTGCCGAAATCGTCGGGCAGCCCAAGCAGATCGACGAGTTGGTGATCCTTGAAATGGATCACGCGGTCGAACAGGCTGCGCAGGGCATCGATGTCCTGTATGCCAAATGGATCCGTCACCAACGCGAGGCTCACCAGATCGCTTCCGATGGCGGCAAAATCCTGTTCCAGTCCGTCCCAATTTCGGCAACAGAACAATGGATAGCAGCCCATCGCGTCGGATGCGTCGTGACCGGGGATCCGCCGGGCCAGCACCCACCCTTGGCAGCGCGAGAGCAAGCGCGGCTCGCCGAATTCCTCAAGCGATGCCGCGTAGGAGGGATGCAAATAGCCGGTTGCCTGCGGGGTGCCCGGCATTGTTTGCGTCGCGGCGGACGGGCCGGCAGTCGTCACTTGTGAATCACTTATGGTTGCCTGATTCATTGCCCGACTCCCTGCCGCGCGGGCGCGGACGATGCGGCGGCCACTGGGGCCTGGGGCGCGGCATCGGTTGAGCGCGAGCCGGGCAGGCCACAGGAGATCAGGTCGGTGTCCCATTCCAGATCGGGGCGGACCGCGCCTTCCCAATCGCCGTGGTAGGAGCCGCGCAGGTCGTGGGAGTCGCCCACGTCGAAAACCAGGGCATCATCCATCGCAAAGATGACGGTGGATTGGTTCTTCACCGCCAGCAACTGCACGCGATGGGTTCCATTGTTCAGCAAATCGCCGGGCACGATGCAGCGGCTCCTGAACAGCCCAACTGGGAACGGCTTTCCCTGCCAGCGCGGCTCGCGCACCGGGCCCGTGTTGAACAACCGGATGGCGTCTTCATTGAATACGTGCAGGCTGATGTTCAGGAAGGCATCGGGCTCCAGATTCCAATATTCAAATTCCATGACCAATGGCGTGCGGACGTTGATGACGCCATCGTCGCCATCGGCGGGCCGCACGCTCACACGCCGGATGCGCACCATGGCATTCCCCGGCGCGGTGGCCGGATCGTCCCATGTGTGCTCGGTCTGGGCGGCGTAGGAAGTCTGGGAATATTTCGCGATGACCGGCTTGGTCGGGCCATCGAGCATCACCCGCCCGCGATCCAGCCAGACCACGCGCTTGCACAGGCTCTGCACGGCGGTCATGTTGTGGCTGACGAACAGCACCGTGCGCCCTTCCTGCGACGCCACCTCGCCCATTTTTCCCAGGCATTTTTTCTGAAACTGCAAATCGCCGACCGCGAGCACTTCATCGACGACCAGGATTTCCGAATTGAGATGCGCCGCCACCGCGAACGCCAGGCGCACGTACATGCCGCTTGAGTATCGTTTCACCGGCGTGTCAAGAAACTGCTCGACATCCGCGAACTCGACGATGGCATCGAAATGCCGCGAGATTTCCTGGCGGCGCATGCCCAGGATCGCGCCGTTGAGATAGATGTTTTCGCGGCCGGTGAGTTCAGGGTGAAATCCGGTGCCCACTTCCAGCAGGCTGCCGACGCGGCCGAACAGGTCGATTTTGCCGCTGGAGGGGAGGGTGATGCGGCTGAGGATTTTGAGCATGGTGCTCTTGCCCGCGCCGTTGCGGCCGATGATGCCGACCACTTCTCCCGCCTGTACGTCGAAGTTTACATCGTGCAACGCCGCGAACTCCTCGCGGACCGCGCGATGAAACGGATTGCGGAGTCGTTCGACGATGGCCTCGCGCAGCATCGTGTGCCGCACGGCGAGTTGGGAGATTCGGTACGTCTTGCTGACGCCCCGAACCGAGATGGCCAGGGTATCAGATGACATCGGCGAACCTCTGCTCCATGTGCCGGAACGAATACGCGCCGCTCACCAGCAGCACGACGGTCACGACCACCGAATATCCCACGTATCCCCAGGGAACAGTGCCCACCCCCAGCAGCGACCAGCGGAATGCCGCCAGATAGCCGGCCAAGGGGTTGAGGAAATAAAGCGACTGCATCCGGGGGCTGAGCTTGGAGATGTTCGACACGCTATAGGCGATCGGGCTGGCAAACATCAGGAACTGCACCATCACTGGCATTATATATTGGACGTCGCGGTAACTGACGGTCAACCCGCCGACGAAAAGGCCCACGCCCAGCGCAAGTCCCAGAATTAACACCAGCCAGACAGGCAAGAGCAGGAGCTGAATACTCGGCGGGTGATGATAGATGATCAGAAGTATCAGGAACATGACGAACGCAACGGCAAAGTCGATCAGCGCGGTGAAAATCGACGACAACGGCAGCACGATGCGCGGAAAATAAACCTTGGAGACCAGGTGCGAATTGCCCAGCAGACATGAGCCGGATTTGGTGAGCGTGGTTTGGAATGCATTCCACCCCAGCATCCCGGCAAAGGCCGATAAAAAGTAGGGCAGCCCGTCGCTGCCCAGCTTGGCGATCCTGCCGAAAACCAACGAAAAAACACCCGCGGCCATCAGCGGTTGGATCACGACCCACGCCACGCCCAATGCCGTCTGCCGATAGCGCAGCCGCACGTCGCGGCCGGCCAGGGTGACCAATAACTCGCGGAAGCGCCAAACCTCGCGCAGTTCCAAAGGAACCCAGCGCGAAGCCGGCTCGATCGTCGTATGTTCCCGCCTGGAAATTCGCGTTACAGCCAATTCTGTCATGAATCACGTCACCTGCGCGGCATTCACTGCACTAACAACGTACTACATCAATCGGACAGGATTGGCAACGAATCGAACCGGCGGGACAGAAAATCTGATCGGGAATCTCCGAGACCGAAATACATCCTGACCCCAACTCAAGGCAGATTTGCGCAGAGAAGCGGAGAGTCAAAGACACGGAGGCATATCTGATGTTTCAGAACGTGGCGCATCAGGGCAGGATCGGCGCCTCCAATCAATCGATGTCCGTTGCACAGGCCTCCGCGACTCCGCGCCTCGGCAACTCTGCGCGATCTTTCTTTCGCGAAAGGATCCCCCGTTATTGCGCAATAAGTGCCGTCTACAGCTTAATCGCCTTGCCCGCCTCGGCGGAGGCGTAGATGGCCTGCATGATGCGCACGTCGCGCAGGCCCTCCTCGCCGGGGGCTTTGCTGGGGGTGTTGTCGCGGATGGCCAATGCGAAGGCGTCCATCTCGGCGGCGAACTGATCGATGTCCGGCAGATCGGGGGTTTGCTCCTTTTGGCCGGGCGGCTGGATGTGGAACTTGACGCCATTGTACGAAAGGGCCGGCTCCAGCGAGCAGTAGCCCTGGGTGCAATGGGCGATGAAGCGGTTGAGGCCGGTGTTGTAGCTGGAGGTGCAACTGGCCAATACGCCGCTGGGAAAGCGAAGCTGGAAATCGCAGTGCTGCTCGACCTCCCTGAAGCGGGGGTCTTCGCGGTTGGCGTAGGTTTGGGCGAGGACTTCCGAAGGCTCTTCGCCGCTGAGATAGCGGGCGGCATTGAGGGCGTAGATGCCGATGTCCATCAGGCAGCCTCCTCCTGAAAGAGCGCGCTTCAAGCGCCATTGTTTTGGATCGCCAATGGTGAACCCGGCGCCGGCCTCAATGATTTGCAGCTTGCCTGCCCGCTGCTTTTTGATGGCGTCGATGCAGGCCAGGGTATTGGGCTCAAAGTGCAGCCGATATCCAACTTGCAATCGCCGGCCCGCCGTTTTGCAGGCGTCGATCATCTGCTGGCATTCGGTGACGCTGACGGCCATCGGCTTTTCGCTGAGCACATGCTTGCCGGCCCGCGCGGCGCGGATGGTGTACTCGGCGTGCATGCTGTTGGGCAGCACCACGTAAACCACGTCGATCTCTGGATTGTCCTTGATGGAATCGAAGTTTTCGTAGTTGTAGATTTTTTTGGGGTCGATCCCGTATTTGGCGGCCTGTTGGCGGGCCTTATCCGGGTGTCCGCTCACCAGCGCCACCGGCTTGCAATGTTTGCTTTTGACAATGCCGGGCAGCAATTGGTTCATGCAAAGACTGCCGATGCCGACGAAAGCATAGCCCAGCCGTTTGCCGGACGCGTTCGCGGACGGGCTGTTGTGGATTCATCGGGCCTGGCTTGCGCGGGCGTTTGTTGCGCGAATGACTGCGCTCCAAGCCGCGCCGCGGCGCCGGCGGCGGCCATGGCGGCCAGGAATTTCCGACGGGATGGGGATGGGCCGACGATTGGGGATGAAGGGTGTTGCATGCGTCTCCTTGCGTGTCGCAAAAATCTTATATGCGGTCGGGCGGTTAACGCAAAACGGGAAAAGTTTTGAACTGTGATTGTCGGTGTCGCCAATCCCAAAGCACCATGCACGGGCGGGACGCCCGTGATACGTTGACGGGCCGCGGCCAAAGCCTCCAGGGGGAGTGCAATCCGCTGAGATGTTGCCGCGGATATATACCCGTTCGCGGCGGTAAGTTATAGTGCCGTTGACACAAATGCGGCGCGAGCCGAGTGCGATGAGGAGACCCGCGTTTTCGGTTTTTGATCGGACCATGACGCCAATTGCAGATTCACTTTATCCCGCGCGCGACCCGATGCCCGATGGCCTGCGCCGGCGGGTGTGCTGCATCGTTCCCTGCTTCAACGTCGGCCAGGCGTGCGCGCCGGTGATCCGCGAATGCGCCCGGCACACGGGGATTGTGGTGGCAGTCAACGATGGCTCAACCGATTCCACCGCCGACGTTCTGCGGCGCCTTGAGCGCGAGTTGGCGGGGCGATTGCGCGTGCTGACACTGGTGCAAAACCAGGGCAAGGGGGCGGCGTTAATGAAGGGATTCGCTTACTTTCTGGAACAAACCGACTGCGATGCGGCGGTGACTCTCGACGGCGACGGCCAGCACCGCCCCGGCGATATCCCATGCATCGCCGGCCCATGCCTGCAAGGGAATGCCGACCTGGTTATCGCCCAGCGGCAATTCCCGCGCGACATCCCCGCCCGCAGCCGATTGGGCAACAACGTCTCAACCGCCCTGTTTACCGGCGTCTATCGCCACGCGCCGCGCGATACGCAGTGCGGATTGCGCGCCCACGGGCGCGGCTTTGTCGAAGCGTTTTTCCCCTGCGTCGCCGGGCGGCGCTATGAAACCGAGGCCCGCATTCTCATGTTGGCGCTGCGCTGGGGCCGGCGAATCGCCCAGGCGCCGGTGCCGGCGATTTATCATGGCCGCAATGAATCGTCTCATTTCCGTCTGCTGTGGGATTCGCTGCGAATCTTCCGAACTTTCCTCGCGACGGTCCTACTGCCAGACACGGGGATCTCGGAATTGTGGCATAACCAGAAGGGTGTCAGGTCGGGAAACACGACCTCAATCGTGACACGGCCGTCTCGCCCGTGCGTGTTGGATGAAACTCAGAATAGATCGATTTTTTCTACTCTAAAGCCGTCGGCACGGGCGGGCCGCCCGTGTCACATTAAAGGGTCTGAATTCACGAATGGCGTGAGTTCGCTCGATCGCAATGTCGGACGCACCTGATCACTGATCGTCGGATTTGGCCGGATTTTTCTTGCCTGGATTGGCGGGCTTGTCGTTCTTGTCGCCGCTGGTGCTGAGCATCTTATCGCTGGGGGACAGGCCGATCAGGTGCAAAACGCTTTCCTGGGGGTCCACTTTCGCGACAAAGTGGCTGAGGAAGGTGCCGCCAAGCAACGCCGGGACTTTGCGTGAGGAGGGCGGCATGATGATGCACTTCACGCTCTTCACCGTGAAGCGTCCGACGCGTACGGTATCGAGGGTCATCATGCGGCCTTCGACGACGCTCCCATCGGCAATCGACACCTCGACGGTCGGATCCTTTGGGCCAGGGACCATCTTCAGCGTCGCGGCCAACTCCGAGGGCAGGGAGATCGCGCTGGCGCCGGTATCAAGCACCATGCGGAACGGCTTGCCGTTGAGAAGCACGTCCACCATGTGAACGCCGCTTTCTTCGTACAGCGGGATGGTTTCGGCTTCAGTTTGTTTACGCCAAACCTTGAGTTGATTTGTGGCGGCGACAAACGCGCTCGTCGGCCCCAGTTTCAAGTGCGGCCTGGCGGTCTCGTTGATCTTGTCAAGCGCGGCCTTAACGTCAGGATCAGCGCCCAAGTCGGTATATTTCTTGCGAGCTTCCTCGGCTTTGGTGTCGATGGCGGTCATCTTGTCCACGAAATCGGCCTTGGCCTGAATCGCGATCTTCGAGCTCTTTTCCTCGAGCTCCGTCTGCTGCTTTTGGGCTTCCTTTGCCTTGACGTACAGCAGATTCATTTTGCCGACGATCTGGTTGTGGATCGTCGGATCTGAAACGGTGGCGAGTTTTTCCTCCATGAGCGTGTGCTCGGCTTCACACTGCTTGAGGAACTGCTTGTCGGCGGCGATTTTTTGCTCGTATTGGGCGCGAAGTCGCAAATCCTGATCGAGCTTGGCCTTTTGCTGGCGGAGCGTGCGCATGCCGTCGATGACGTCCTTTTCGGCCGGGAGCACATAAAGCGTGCCTGTTTTGGTCGCGCCGCTGGCCGCCAGCGGATCAGCCGGGGCATCCTCGGCCCGGCAGACCGGGGCAAGCACGAAACATGCAAGCAACGTCGAAACCCAAACGCGCGACCGAGCCATGACAGCCTCCCGCGAAATGATGGGAGCCGTTACAACGGCGTCCCAGTCAAAATATTCACGAATTACCCAATAGTGTACCCACACTTCGCCTGATACGTCAATGCGCCCATTGGAGTTGGCAGGAGCAACGGTGCCGCCTTGTTTTGTGGCATGGGCGGCCGGCCCATGAGTGCGGTAAATCCGCACGGATCGGCGGTATGCCGCCGATTTCTTCCCAATTTAACCGGCGATTGGTTTGCAGACACTGGTTTGCGCTTGTTGAACACACCAAGCCATGGGCGAGCCGCCCGTGCCACGAATTCTGGCCACATCTTCGGGCGATCATGCCCGGCGGACCACACCCTCAAACCCGCGTTGCGGCGTCCCGTCCCTGGCCCGTACGGCCAACGTGAGCGCCCCGGCGACGAACAGGGCGGTGGAAAGGCACACGAAGCTGGCGCCGTAGCCGCCGGTCCAGTCGGAGAGCGCGCCCACGCCAACCGTGCCGACCATGCCGCCCGCGGCGCCGAGGGTATTGATCAGGGCCATCGACTCGCCGACGACGTTGCGGGAGACCATCTCCGGCACCATCGCCCAGAAAGGGCCGTATGGGGCGTACATGCACATGCACGCCACGATCAGCCCGATGAAGGCTATCACGAAATGCGTTTCGCCCGCGAGGTAGGATGCAAGAAACGCCGCCCCACCCAGGAACATGAACGGCCAAACGAAGGTCTTGCGAACCAGCAGCCGGTCGGACAATGTGGAAATGCCGAACATCACAACGGCACCGATCAGATAGGGGATGGCGTTGAGCATCCCAACCTTCGCGATCCCCATGCTCGACAGATGCGTTACGATCACCGGCAGCCACATGTTCAGCCCGTAAATCCCCACGCTCCAGGCGAAAAAGAGCAGGCAAAGAAGGATGACCCGCGGATCGCGGAACGCCGTCCGGTAATCCTTCATCTGCTTGACGGATTGTTGCTCGGCGTCAAGCGCTTGTTGAACGGCCAGCGCGTCGGCCGGCGCGAGCCACGCCGCATCCGGCGGCCGATCGTCGGCCAGCATCCACCAAAGCCCCGCCCAAATCAGCGTCGGCACGCCCTCGGCGAGGATCATCAACTGCCAGCCCTGCAAGCCAAACAACTGATGCACCGGCCTGGAGAAATATTCGACGAGATTGCCGGAAGCCATTGAGGCCCAGAGCATTGTCAGCGGATTCCCCAGGATCAGCAGCGTATTGGCCCGCGAGCGCTCGCGCTTCGTGAACCAATGCGTAAGGAAAACCAACAATGCCGGGAAAACTACGCCCTCGACCGCGCCCAGCAGGATGCGGTCGATAATGAGCAGCGGGTAGCTGCGCAACACGCCGGTGAGGGATGCGACAATGCCCCAGAAAATCAGAGCCCAGAACATCAGCTTCTTCACGCTGCGGTGGGCGGCATAGCTGGCGCCGGGAATCTGGAACAGAATATAGCCGACGAAGAACGAGGCATTGAAGATGGCGAACTGCGTCTTGGAATGAGCGATCCCCGAATCCACCATTCCCTTGGCGGCAAACCCCAGGTTCACCCGATCCAGATACGCCAGGCTGTACGTGATAAACGCCAGCGGCAGCACACGCGCAAAGCGCCGGGCCGACGCCGCGGATTCGTTGGTGACTAAGGGGGAACTGGAAAGAGTCATGCTGGAAAACCTGAAAACGCCTTCTTTATGCTGGGCCGATGACCCCAGTGAACGTGAAAATACGAAATCCGAAGCACGAAATCCGAAACAAATCCAAAAGCAGGAAAGACGGAAAATTCAAAAGGCGTTCGCAGGTCTTGTTTTGAAATTTTCCTTTTGAATTTTGAAATTGTTTCGGATTTCGTGCTTCGGATTTCGGATTTCCGCCGCTCCGGACACTCATAGTTTCTCGCATATTTGCGATGCGGCGGTCACATCATCCCCGGCGGCAGGCCCAGGTCGGCGGTGGCCTTTCCCATTTCCGCCCGCACCATGTCGGCGGCCTTGGCCTGTGCCGCGTTGACGGCGGCAACGACCAGGTCCTCGACCATCTCGGTGTCGCCCACATTGACGCGGGTCTTGTCGATGCGAATCTTGAGCAGTTCCATCCGGCCATTGACGGTTGCCTCGACCATGCCGCCGCCGGCGTCGGCACTGACTTGCCGTTTGCCTAGCTCGGCCTGCATGACCTGCATTTTTTCCTGCATTTCCTTGGCTTTAGCCATCAACCCTGGGAGGTTGCCGAGATTTTTCAATGCGTCGAACATATTGACTCCAAACAGATTCTTGCCAGGGTTCCCGGCCTGCTACTCCACCTTGACGACCTGCCCGCCGAGGCGATCCATAACGGCTTTTACCAGCGGCTGGGCGTTTCGTAGCGCGTCCACGAGCTCGGGGGTGATTTTGACGGAAGGAACGGCGGGCGGTGAGAGGGAAGACGCGGATGTCCCCGTCGCGGCTTGCGGCTCCGATTGCCGCGCCGGCGGCGCGCTAAATGCACGGCGCGGCGTTGCCGGCTGGTTGGCGCGGCCTTGGGCCTCCGGCGCTGGGCGCGTTTCGACGCCGGTTGCGGCGCCCCTGTCCGGCGAATCGATCTCGAACTTCACGCCGACCGTCTGCTTCAGCACCTTCGATGCGGCGGCCTGGATGAGGTCGCGCTTGCCGTTTTTGTCCCAGGCCTTGACGAATGTTTCGAGTTGCGGGCCAAAACGCAGCACGATCCGGCCATCGTCGATGCCGGTGAGTCGTCCCTGCGAGACCAGCGAATGTAGCATCGGGCCGTGGCTGGCCAGCAGATCGAGCATTGCCTGCCAGACCGCGGGCAAATCGCCGGCGCTCACCGCTTCCACGTTGCTGGCGGCATGTGGGGATGCTGACGCGGAGACCGGCGCGGAAAGGGCGGGCCGCGCCGGTGACGCGGGGGCGACATCGACTACGGCATCGGGAGCCGCGGCGCTTGCGGCATTGTGCCGGGCCATCAATGTGGATAGCGATTCAGACGGGCCTGACCACACCTTGCCTGGCGCCGGCAGGTCGTCGCCCTCGTCGGAATCCTGCGAGATCGGCGCAGCATCGCTCTCTGTCGCGCCGGCCAAAGGCCCATCCGCATTCAACTCAATATTTTTTTTTTGCGCCGGCGCGGGCGCGGGAGGCGGACGCGCTGGGACGGGTCGGGCGGCGGCGGGGGGGCGAGCGGCGGCCCCATTTCCATCCAGTCGGCTCAGCAATTCGCCGATGGAGGAGAATTGATCCGACAGCGCCAGTCGCACCAGCGTCGCATCGAGCAGCGCCCGGCCCGCCTGCGATTGGCGAAGCGTGCGGCGAAGCTCCTCGAGAATCGTGATGTCCTGCGTGAGCGCGACGGCATCGAATCGCTGCGCCTGCCCCATCAAATCCTTCATCGCCAGCCCCGGCACCTCCACCAGCGTGGAATCGGGCCCGCAGGTCTTGAGGATCAGCAGATTCCGCAGATGATCGACCAGCGACGCGATCAGCGAATCGACCGACAATCCCGCTTGCACCATCGCATCGGCCTGCCCTAGTGTCGCTTTGGCGTCGCCAGCGCCGATGGACTCGGCCAAATCGAACAAAAGCTGGCTCTTGGGAAGGCCCAAAAGCTGCTCGATCATGTCGGCGGTCAGTTCTTTTTCACCGATGCTCAGCAGGCGGTCCAGCAGCGAGAGGGCATCGCGCATCGAGCCGGCGCCGGCCTTGGCCACCAGCAGCAATGCATCCTCGTCGGCTTTTATCTTTTCCTGCTTGCAGATGTCCGCCAGATGCCCGGCGATCTCGCGCGTGGGGATGTTGCGAAAATCGTACCGCTGACAACGCGAAAGAATCGTGGGCAGCAGTTTTTCGGCTTCGGTGGTCGCGAGAATGAACTTCACATGGCTGGGCGGCTCCTCCAGTGTCTTGAGCAGCGCGTTGAACGCCTGCTTGGAGAGCATGTGGGCTTCGTCGATGATGTAGATTTTGAAGCGGCTGCGGGCGGGGCGGTATTGGCTGTTCTCGATCACCTCGCGCACGTTATCCACGCCTGTGTTGGAGGCGGCATCGATTTCGATGACATCGATGTCATCGCCCCGGCCGATGGCCAGGCACGATTCACACTTGCCGCACGGCTGTGTGGTGGGGGCGTCAAACGCGCTGCAATTCAGGGCCTTGGCCAGGATGCGCGCCATTGAGGTTTTGCCCACGCCGCGCGTGCCGCAGAAAAGGTAGGCGTGGGCGATGCGGCCCGAGGCGATTGCTTTTTTCAGCGTCTGCGCGACATGATCCTGCCCGATGACTTCATCGAACGTGCCAGATCGATATCGGCGGGCAAGAACGGTATACGCCATGAGCGCAGTGTAGCAAACGCGGGGGACGGGGGACAGACAGGGGGGAAAGGAAGCGGATATTGTGTCGGGCTGTGGACAGCCCGGCTCTTCCGGTGAAGCGATACCCGTTGCTTCGAGATCTGCGCGATTCGCTCGTGTACATCCCAAGGTGCGAGGAACGTCCACACCTGTCGTTCCCCCAGTGGAGCCGGGGCGTCCACGCCCCGTGGGAGCGCTGCGAAATACCTCACCCCATCGTCGATCACTTCATGCGTATTCTTTGTCGCTCCACATACCCAACAGCATTCCGAAGATACGGCATTTCATATTCGATATCACGCATACGATGGAACAAGCACGCGCAGAGGAAGGAGACCTTACACCCGCGCAACCAACCCATGCCGCGAGCCTTCGGACGTGCGGATACCGGCGGTCTGGCCGTTGCGCTGCAGGACGTGCTGGATGATTTCGAGCCGGCGGACGCAATCGCCCATCGTCGGGCGCTTGACGGGGCTGGTCTTTACACACTCCATCACCAGATTCGACAGCGTTTCGGGCAGCAACGGATTGAGGCTGCGCGGCGTGGGGATCTCGGTATCCACCAGGAAGCTGTTTTCGGATTTGCCGACGTTGAACAGCGTGGGCAGTTTCTTGCTCGTGAGGCACCAGTAGAGGGTGGCGCCGAAGTTGAAGACATCCGTCCTGCCATCCACCGGCAGGCATTTCACCTGTTCGGGGGAGATAAAGTCGGGGGTGCCTTGAATGCGCTTTTTAGCCGTCCCGATCTTGCAGGCCTGGCCCAGGTCGATAACCTTCACTTCGCCGATGGCGGAGCGCAGGATGTTGTTGGGCTTCAAATCGCAATGGACGTAGCCGGTCTGATGAAGCGATTCCAGGGCTTGCGCGGTCTGGATGAAGGTTTCAATGGTATCGGACAGGGTTTTGGGAAGCTGGGCCTCAAGGGGAATGCCATCGACGAGTTCCATGATCAGGCAGGCGTCAATGGTCTTGCGCAGCAGAGTTCGGTTGACCTTGAGGTCGATGCTCTTGCGCAAGCCGCGATGGCTGACCAGGCGGCCCACCTCGTATTCGTTCTCAAGCTGCTCGACAAACCGCTCATCGCGCTCGACCTTGCGAACCACATACTTAAGGGCGTAAATCTGATGCGTATCGGGGTGGCTGACCAGGTAAATGCGGCTGCCGGCCCCTTCCCCGATGTAATCGATGATCTCGTAGGCAAACAGCGACGAGGGCAACTCGACGCCTGACCCGGTTAACATTGAACTCATGGTGCTCATTTAGGATTTTCTCCCCGCCCGGAGTGGCGCGGCCGCCAGCGGAAGGCAAGTACCATACCCCGATGGGCTCTCCGTAATATATACGCCGAAACTGCCCGAATATTTAGTGGCAACGGCCAGTTTTATGGGAAGCGTGTCCGATAAAATGGGTATATTGGGGTAATGTGGCGCTTTTAACAGCGGCCACATGCGTCGACGCCTCCAACCCCAGAAAGGCGGAAAATTAACCACAAAGGCACGAAGACACGAAGAAGTCCAGCCATGCGCGGCAACATGTTTCGGTACAATACGCGATTTCCGCGCGAATGGGATTCCAGGGATTGGAGGACGGCCACGAATAATTCTTCTTCATTCGTGCGGATTCGTGCCCATTCGTGGTTTCCCTCTTTCTTTGGGTTGCGGGGCACCCTGCACGGGCGGGACCCCCGTGATACAACGACGTTTCCCCGACGACCCATTCACTTCCAGGCCGACGCCTTGAAGCTCTTGAGAACGTCCTTGAGTTGCTTCTCGATTTCCGGCGTCAGTTCCTTTTTCGAGGCGAGGTTCTGGCGAAGCTCGGGCGCGGTGGCATCAACATACGCCAGGAACTGGGTCTGGAATTCCTGGACGCGATTGACCGGCACATTATCTAAGTAACCGGGTTGGCCCTTTTCGGGGCTTTGTGTGCCGGCGTAGATGATCATTACTTCCTGCTCCATCGGCATGGGCCGATACTGGGGCTGCTTGAGCAACTCCACCAGCCGCGCGCCGCGATCGAGCTGCGCCTGCGTCGCTTTGTCGAGTTCCGTGCCAAGCTGGGCGAAAGCTTCGAGCTCGCGGTAGGCGGCCAAGTCCAGCCGCAGGGAGCCGGCGATTTTCTTCATCGCCTTGGTCTGGGCGTTGCCGCCCACCCGGCTCACGCTGATGCCCACGTTAATCGCGGGGCGGACGCCGGCGAAAAACAAATCCGGCTCCAAGTAAATCTGCCCATCCGTGATACTGATGACGTTGGTGGGGATGTACGCGGAGACCTCGCCTTCCTGGGTTTCAATGATCGGCAGGGCGGTGAGCGAGCCGCCGCCGTTCTCATCGCTGAGCTTGACGGCGCGTTCGAGCAACCGGCTGTGCAAATAGAACACGTCGCCCGGATACGCCTCGCGACCCGGCGGGCGGCGCAGCAGCAGCGAAAGCTGCCGATACGCCGCAGCCTGCTTGCTCAGGTCGTCATACACGCATAGCGTCGCCTCACCCTTCCACATGAAATACTCGGCCATCGCGCAGCCGGCGTAGGGCGCGATGTATTGCAGCGGGGCGGGGTCGGCGGCGCTGGCCACCACAACCGTCGTGTAATCCATCGCCCCGTTGGCCTTGAGAATGTCCACGATCGCGGCAACCGTGCTTTCCTTCTGGCCGATGGCAACATAGAAGCACTTCACCCCCGTGCCTTTTTGATTGATGATGGTGTCGATGGCGATGGCGGATTTGCCGGTCTTGCGGTCGCCGATGATCAGCTCGCGCTGGCCCCGGCCGATCGGCACCATCGAGTCGATCGCCTTGATGCCGGTTTGCAGGGGCTCGGTCACAGGCTTTCGCCCCGCGATGCCGGGGGCGACGATGTCCAGCTTGCGCGTTTCATTGGAGGCGATGGCGGGGCCGCCGTCGATGGGGATGCCCAGGGGATTGACCACCCGCCCGATCACCGCATCGCCTACCGGCACCTCAAGCAGGCGGCCGGTGGACTTGACCGAATCGCCTTCCTTGATGTGCAGATATTCGCCGAAGATGACGGCGCCGATGGAGTCTTCCTCCAGATTGAAGACCTGGCCCATCGTACCATTTTGGAACTCGAGCAACTCGCCGGCCATGGCATTGCGCAGCCCGTAGATGCGGGCGATGCCGTCGCCGACCTCCACCACGGTGCCCACTTCGCTGACCTGCACCTGCTGCGCGAAACCCGCGATTTCCCGCTTGAGAACACTGGTGATTTCCGCGACGTTGATTGCCATTGCACGAGCCTTTCAAGAATCGAATTCTAAGAGGGATCACCGCGGAGACGCAGAGACGCAGAGAGATCAAAAAAGGAGTAGGAACGAGATAGCTTAGATTACATGTTTTGGCCGCGTTGTCGTCGTGACACGGGCGTCTCGCCCGTGCCTGCGGTGCGGAAATTCCGCGAGTTCGTGTTTGTGCAACTCAGAAGCAATCCACACGGCGGGACGCCCGTGTCACAATGACGCTGCTCCATTGTTTTCAAATGCGCCGCCCTTGCTTCCTCTTGATTTCCTACCTCTGCGTCTCCGCGTCTCCGCGGTTCAAATTTCTTCCGTTGCGCTCGAAACCTAACGGCCCACGCGGGCCCTGCCCGACAGCAAGCTGGCCCGCATGGCTTTTAATTGCTGGCGGACGCTGGCGTCCACGACGCGGTCGGCGACTTTCACGATCAGGCCGCCGATGATCGAATCATCGATCGATTCGGTCATGATCGCGTTCTTTCCCAGCGCCTGGCCGACGCGCTGGCGAACCTGCTGCAACTGATCGGGCGTCAGCTTTTGAGCCGTCGTCACACTCACCTGCACATTGCCCAACTGCGCTTCGAGCAAATCCGCGAAAGCGGCGCCTACCTGATCGAGAATCTGAAGCCGGCCATGCCGATCCATCACCTGCACGAAGTTATAAATCAACTCCGAAACGCGGCCCTTGAATATCTTTTCCAGCGCCGCCGACCGCTCGACGCGGCCCACCGCCGGGTCGGCCAGGTATTGGCGGAAGACCGGCTGATCCACGAACAACTGCCGCAAGGCGGCCATTTCCTGGCCGGTTTCCGTCGATTGCCCGCGCTCGTTCGCCAACTCCAGCAACGAGCGGGCGTAAGTGACGGCGACCGGAGAATGTTGGGTGGTACTCATGATTGATTGTTGTCAGTTGTCAGTTGTTGGTTGCGGTTGTGCTCTTGCGCTTCTCGTAAGCCGTCGTCAAAATCGGTTATTCAGCTGTCAGATTATCATTTCTTGCCACACCCCTTGGTCGGCGGAATATTTGCAACGGACAACTGACAACTGACAACTGACAATCACCCACGATTCACAGCCTGTAACTGCTCCAAACTCTGCGCCACCAGATCGCGCTGGTCGTTGGCGTTTAGATTCCGGCGCAGGATTTTCTCGGCGATCTGGGTGGAGATGTCGGCGGTCTGCTCGTAGATTTCGCGCAGGGCCTGGTCTTTTGCCGCCTCGATCTCCTTGGCGGCCCGGTCGGCCCGGTCGCGGGCGGCCTGGTCGGCTTCGGTCTTGATGCGCTCGGCCAGCGCCTGGGCATCAGCCGTCGCCTTGGCGAAAATCTCGCGCGCTCTCGCCTCGGCATCCGACAGCTTGGCGTTGTAGTCGGCCAGCGCCGCCTGCGCCCTGGCGTTGGCGGCCTCGGCCTGGAAGAGGTCATTGCGGATCCGCTGCTCCCGCCCCCTGAGCCCCGCCAGCACATTCTTCCATGCGCCTTTGTACAGGATCAATAGAAGGATCAGGAAGATGATGAGGGTCCAGATCGCCGACCCATAATCGAAGTCCAGGATGCCGTGCTCGCCGGTCGCAGTTTGGGCGCTGGCATTCGGAGATTCGCCGCGCGACACTTCGGCCGCCGGCGATGTAACAGCCAGGGTCCAAAGCAGCAGAACTGAAAATGCAATGCGTTTGAGCATGATGCGCCTTTTCTAAGCCAGCTTCCCCACGAAACGCCCTTACGCAGCGCACGGCAGTCCCGACCCGCGCCGATGGCGGCCAGGCTTACATGCCGTCAGGTAAGGGTCATGGCCTTGGTGGCAAGCATGTAGCAGATCACGATCGCGAAGAACGTGAATCCTTCGATGAGGGCGGCGGAAATGATCATGTTGGTGCCGATGCGGCCGCCGGCTTCGGGCTGGCGAGCGATGGCTTCGCACGCGCGGCCGCCGATGGTTCCGATACCGATGCCCGGTCCAAATGTAGCCAGGCCGACGCCCAGGCCGATGCCCGCCAGTGCGAGGCCACCGCTGGACGCCGCCAAAATCTCTCCGATGGGAAGCATGCTAAACTCCTATAACCGGGACAAGGCCCGAAACCAGGCGCCGCCGCCGACATTCATTGCCGGAGAACGGCGCGAATCAATTTCATTCTTCAAAGAGCCAACCGCGACAAGTGCCAGGCCGTTCCCGCACTCACGTCCACGCCTGCTCTGTTTTGCACGGGCGAGCCGCCCGTGCCACGACAATCTCAGTTCTGCTCTCAACCCTCCACCCACAACCCTCCACTCTCAAATCTCAGCACTCAAATCTCAGCACTCAGCTCTCAGAACTATCCTTCAATGTTCCGGCGCCACCGCGCTGGCGATAAAGAGCGTCGCCAGAAACACGAAAATATACGTTTGCAGGAATGCCACCAAAACGTCCAGAAGATAAATAAGCAGGCTTAAAATAATCACTGGAACCGCCACCCCCGTTTGCGCCAGAAGGGTCGTGCCGGCCACAATGAGCGACAGCAGCGCGGCCAGCACCATGTGCCCGGCAATCATGTTCGCAAACAGACGAATTGCCAGTGCGAAGGGTTTGATGAAAGCGCCGAGGATTTCGAGAACCAAAAGAATAAACCACATCGGAATGTCCGCCGCCCATTTCCACGAGGGCTCGCCTTTCGCGGGACGAAAGGGATGGGGGGCGAAATTCCAGATGTACAAGGGGATCGCCAGAATCGCTGCCGCCGGCGCGCTCATCCCGCGGTGATCGATGTGCCCGCCATGAGGGGCGGCCTTCGCCGCGCCCCGGCCGCCTGGATATTCCCCATCGGCGTAATGGCCCGTGGGATTGGCCAGCGCCGTGAATCTTTGCGGAACGTCGGCCGGCAGGGCCTCGCCGCGCATATGGTCCAGGTCCATTGCCGCCTCGTGGCCGGGCGTGCCGTTGGACGAATGCTCCTCGTGGGCGGCGTGATGCCCGTACGTCCCGCTCCTCAGGTCGCGCATTACCTGAAGCACCCCGCTGACGTGAATGACGACAAAAACCATCACCGCCAGCGCCGCGGTGTTCGAGATATTGCCGGTTACGGTGCCGCCGATGTGCTGGATTCGTCCCGCCGTCAGAAGCTCGACGATCGTCGCGATCGGCACCAACCCCAGAATGTTGCTGAAAAGAATAAAGAAAAACAGCGTCAGAAGAAACGGCAGAAACCGGTCGGTATGCTCCTTGAGCGCCGGGCGGAAGACCTCCACCCGCAGAAACTCGACGATCGCCTCGAAGAAGTTGCGCGCGCCGGTCGGGGCGTCGGTGCCGGCGTCCTTGAAAAGGCCCTGGAACACCCACAGCATCAACAGCGCCACCACGACGGTCATCAGCATGTGATTGGTGATGCTGAAGGTAAGCAGATCGTGGCTTACCACATGGTCGAGCATGTCAGCGGCAAGAATGGACATGACGTTGTTCCTAATGATTCGGCAGTTCCGATCGAACGACCGGCGTCGCGCGGATCACCCGGATCAGCGATCCGGACACCATCAGCAGCGTCACCCCGAAAAACCACAACAACCACATGGCGAATGGATCGGTGCTCGATCCCTGTAGTCCCAGCGCGAAATAAAGCGCCAGGGCCAGGGCGACGGTCAGGCCGATGTGAATGATCATTCCGTGAAACGCCCCCTGCACGACCGCGGCTTGTCCATAGGCGCGTTGCAGAATGGCCGGCAATAATGCAACCATCCCCGCGACGACGCTGGGGATCAGCGCGGCGAACATCTCGCGGGCATGCGGATGCATGCCCGAGGCGCGAAGCACCCCATAGCCCAATAGCGCGGCCAATCCGAGTATCAGCGGAATGAACACAAGCTGCTTCATGCGAAATTAGTATCCTATTTCCCGCCGGACGCCGGCGGCTTGGGGTCGGAGGGATCTTTGTTGATCCGAATGCCTTCGCGGATCAGCAGGTACATCCCGGCCGCCACGCCCAGGAGCGTACAAACCACAACGCCCCAGGGTGACCAGCCAAACCGCTTGTCCAGCCACTCGCCGCAAAACCATCCGGCCACCACGCCCACCAGCATCTGCGAACCGATGCCCAGCAATGCGCCATAATTTGGCCGATCCGCGGGCAATTTCCAGCCTCCGGGCCTGACTTCGTGCATTTTTGCACAAAGTTGATCGCTCCGCCAATTCTCACGTCCGGCGGCAGGGCGGGGTAAACATAATGACCTGACTCGCTGCCGTCAAGAATCGCGGCATTGAAATGCTCCCACGCCTTTTTGCCCACCGGCCCAAGTTACGTCGATCCTGATGCCGTGTCATTCTCAGATAGGTGCCAAAACCCGCGTGATCGCATCCATCGACAGCGATTCCGTGCAAGGCGCCGGAGGGCCAACCAGGCTACTCAGGGCGCGATCGATGTCCGCAAAAAATCGCTTCCTGCCGCGCATCGCCCGCACCACCGGCCGACCGAAAATGTCAATCGGGTGCCGGTCGGTAGACGGCCACGCACAGACCAGGGACCGCGCCCAGCGGGCGATATCCCGCAGTTGTTCCCGCGATTCCACGGCCCCTCGGGCATGGGCCGTAAACTCGTCGATTTGGTCCCACCCGCGCCCGTGCAGCCGGGGCGGCGTTCCCTTTTTGATCAGCATTCGGGCCAATCCCTGCGCCCAGGCGGGCAGCACCAGCCCGTGTAGGAATGCCGGGCGATCGAAACCTTCGTCGCTCATTTTCGCATCGCGCAGTTGGTTCGCCAGATAAGCGCCCGCATCGTCGCCCAAGGCAAACGGGTCGGCCAGCAGTTGCTCGCGAATCGCCTCCCACAGCAGGCGATGGCTCGAAAAATCCATCACGCGCGTCGGTGGATCGAGCGGCAGCGTATCGACGATCAGTGCCAACGCCCCCGCGCGTGACTCACCGCCGGCTTCAGTGCCAACGTCGGCCGGCCAGCCCGCGACGGCGATGCGCGAGGGATCCCAGCCGGCGTCGATGGCCCGCCGCTCCCATGCCGGATCGGCCAGCAACAGGGCATCGCGCGGGCCGGCTTTGGCGGATGAGGGAATGCGTGGCGTGGTCACCCATGTGACCCACGGCATTTGCATGGACGCTACTTCCGGCAAGTCGCCGCGCCCGCTGTTGGGGGAGAGGAGCGCATCGCACCGCGCTGCCGACGTGGCCAGCGCCGCGGGGGAGGCCGACACTGGATCATCCGGATCGTATCGAACGACACTTACGCCGCCCGCGCCGCACATGGCGCCAGCCAGCGCATTGCCCGCGTCATCCCAAAGCCGGAAATGTGATGGCGCGATCAGGCAAACGCTCGCCAGCGCGCGGGGCCGCCAGCTTTCCGTCGCCGCGCGTGCGAGTTTGATTCGATGATCGGATTGCTCGGCGAAGATGGTCTGCGCCGGCGTGACCAGCGCATCGGCAGCCGAGCTGTCGGCGAAAATCGGGCGCACGAATTCGGTCGGCGTTGGCAATCCCGGATTTTCATCCAGCAGCCGATGCAATTCCCCGGCCCACTCCTCGCCCCAGGCAAACCACAGCCGATGCGCCGCAAGGTCCTGCGAGAAATCCCCGCACCCCAGCAGCACCCGCAGCGCGCGTGCATCGGGCATAAGAGCGATAATCGCCTGCGGCGCCTCCAGTTGATCGAGCACAACGCGGATTTGGGCGGCATGATCGGCGCACAAAAAGCAAACCACCCTCCCGGAAAGCCGCGCATCACGAAACATGAATTGCGCCGCCCGCGCCGGCATGGAACAGCCGTTCCACCAACCGCCGGCAGCCTCCAGCACGGTCAGCGCGCCATCGCGGCCAAAAACCCACTCGATCCCGTGCGGGTCAAGACCGTCAATAGCACCGGCGACGCAAGGTTGGGTGGCGCGAAGGGCACGGATATTCGCCGCCCAATTCCGGGCGGCGCTGATTTCCGCAAGGGTGCCGGTTTCGGACATGAATTCCTGGGTTGCAGTCATTGTCATGCGCGCAATCACCTCCGGGGCACGACAGGCGGGCCCGGATCAGTTATCGGACTTTCGGGGTGGGGAACGTGACTGCGATTCGGATAACAACCTTGCCGCGACGGGAAGAAGAATTCCACCACGGAGGCACGGAAACACGGAGGCGCGCTCTGGTGATCCGCGTATTTCAATCATCCGAAGCGGCAGAAAGCTACCTGTTATCCCGAAGCGAAGTGATTATTTCATAATCAAAACCCGGCGTTGAACGGACATCTTTTGAAGTCTTCAAAGTCCTTTGCCCAGCGGCGTGTTAACTCGAATGCGCCTCCGTGGCTCCGTGGTTGTCTTTCGTTTCGGATTGCCGAGAAATGTATATCCCTCACGCTCACAGCGCCCGCATCGCCTGCGGAGAGATGGCCTGCACGATGCGCGTCGCGGTTTCGACGGCGGCCAGGCCGTCCTCCAATGTCACCGGCGGCTTGCTGCCCGTCGTTACCGCGCTGATGAACGATTCCAGCTCCGCCCGCAGCGGCTCGATGTCGTCGATCTGCAACTCCTCCACGCTGACCAAATCGGCGAAGTTGAGCTGCGAAAGGTCGTCGATCTCGCCTCGGCGGATGCCGGCGACCGCTTCGCGGATGGCTTCGAGGTTGCCGCTGCGGCGGGCCATCAGGCCGTAGCGCTTCTGATAATCCAGCGACACGTACGCATCCGCGCTGAACACGCGCAGGCGCCGCTCGGTTTTGAGCGCAAGCCGGGAGGCGGTGAGGTTGGCGACGCAGCCGTTCTCGAAGGTGAGGCGGGCGTTGCAGATGTCCTCGACCTCGCCGATCACGCTCACGCCCACCGCGTCCACCCGAGCCACTTTTGATTGCGCCAGCTTCAGCACGATGTCGATGTCGTGGATCATCATGTCCAGCACGACGCCAACGTCGATGCTGCGGAAGGTGAGGGGGCTGATGCGGGTGACTTCGATGAATTGCGGGCGGATGTCCAGCTTCTCCATCGCTCGCACCGCCGGATTGAATCGCTCGATATGCCCCACCTGCACCACCGCGCCGGCGCGGGCGGCGGCATCGACAATCCGCCGGGCGTCAGGTACGTCCTTGGCCAGCGGCTTTTCGATCAGGCACGCCACCCCCGCCGACAGGCACCGCTCGGCAACCTCTGGGTGCGCCGCGGTCGGCACCGCGATCGTGACCGCCTCCACTTGCGGCAGAAGCTCGTCCAGGTTCGTGAACGATTTGCAATCGTATTGTTCTGCCGCGGATTCGGCGGCTTCCGCGCTCCGGTCGTACACGCCAACCAGCTTTACGCCCGGCATTTCCGAGTAAACCCGCGCATGCAACCGGCCCATCCGCCCGCAGCCGATCACGGCCACGGGCAATGGAGACGACGAACGATCGTGGGAAATTGACACGGGCGAATCGTAGCAGGTGGGCAGGGGGGCGGGAAGCGAGTCGCGGTACACCTCGTCGCGGGCCAACTTTGTGCGACGCGGCAGTGCGAGTTGGCAGAGATTCATTCAGCCGCGGGGCGCAATGTTCAAGGGTGCCAAAATCGGGGAAATGAGGGGCGGGAATTGGCAAACTTATTCGTGACACGGACGTTCCGCCCGTGCGTATCGTTTAGACTGGGCATAGGTGGATTTTTCCTGCTTTTCAGCCATTGGCACGGGCGAGACGCCCCGTGTCACGTTGGTAACCCCCCAACCGCGAATGTCGTCTCATGCTATGGTTCCCGGGCGACAACCGCCTACCGGACTAACTGTCCGCCCACGGTGATGGGCACCGCCATCGGCTGAGCCGCGGGCTTGTAGCTGGGTTCGACGGCCAGTTGCAGCGGCCGGCGCGAGCCGGCGGGGGGGAGGCCGTCTTCGTCGATGATCCGCTGGATCGCCATGATCCCCTCGATCAGCGTCTCGGGCCGAGGCGGGCAGCCGGGCACATATACATCCACCGGCATGAACTGGTCGATCCCCTGGATCGTGGCGTACGCATCAAACACGCCGCCCGTGCTCGCGCACGCGCCCATGCTGATCACCCATTTGGGCTCGGTCATCTGCTGGTAGATGTGCTGAAGCACCGGCATCATCTTGATACACACGCGCCCCGCGACGATCATCAGATCCGCCTGGCGGGGGCTGAAGCGCATGGCCTCGGCGCCGAATCGCGCCAAGTCGAAACGCGAGGAGGCGGTTGCCATCAACTCGATCCCGCAGCAGGCGGTCGCGAACGGCATGGGCCACAGCGACGAACGCCGCGCCCAATTCACCACCTTCTTCAACTGAGTCGTCAGAACATTGTTCGGCAGGGTAAGCGGGTCCAACATTGATTGATTGTCCTTCCAGTGCAAACGCGCTCCGTTAGTTCAAGGGCGGGGCGTTCGTGGGATTATAGAACCGATCGCGCGTGATCGCCAGCGGGGCGGAAAGATTTACGGGTGGGCGAGCGTGGCCGGAAATAGTGACACGGGCGGCTCGCCCGTGTGGGCGTCCCAGCCACCAACGGCCTTGTGGGCAGGCGACGCGCACTAACGGCCAACGGTCTGCTTGCGGTTCACTCGGGCCGCGCAGTTGCATCGACGCAGTGCCGCCGACCAGTGCGGAGTACCGCACTCATGGGCATGGCTTGTTTAATTTTTATAGGCCAGTGACCGGCGCCGGATCAATCGAGAGCGCCTCGGTGTCTCCGTGTCTCCGTGGTGAGATTCTTCTTCGGATGTTTAAGAAGCACCGGCGTTCTTTGCCGGAATGATCCAGCACGAGTCATGCGGGGTCATTCCAATGTGCCGGTAATAGGAGCGGCCCTTGGGGGCGGCCAACAGAATCAACGTCGTATGCAGCCCGGCGGCTTCGTGCGTACGGCGAATCAGTTCCCGGCCAATCCCCTGCTTCTGAAATGCCTCATCCACCGCCAGATCAGACAGGTACGTGCAGAAGCTATAATCAGTCAGGGCGCGTGAAATGCCCGCCAGCCGACCCTCCAACCGCGCGGAGATGATCAGATCCGCGTGGCGAATCATTCCCTCAATGATCGCCGGCTGCTCCACCGGCCGGCGCTGGGCCAAGGTGGAGCGGCGAAGCAGATCAATCATTTCCTCGCAAGACACATCGTGATTGGCGTGATCCGTATCGCCAGGTCGCGCGGCTAAGGCTAAACCGTGGTTGCCGTCGCATTATTGTTGGCGGCGTTATTGTCGCTCGGATTTGTGACTGAAGTCGCGACGGCGATGAGATTATACGAGCCGGCGGCCTTGCCCGCGGGGGCCATGAAACGAATCCGCACGGTGATGAAATGCCCCGGGCGGATATGGATAGCCCGGCCATACAGGCTTGCCAAAACCACCGCGCTCGAATCGAGCGTCGTATTCGCGGACGAATAAAGCGCCAGATTCAAAGTTCCCGAGGCCAACACGTTCCCAATATTGGCGATGGAGACGACCGCCGTATCCGCGCGGCCCGGCGTTACGATGAGGGCGCCATTGCTGCCCAGCGTCGTCGCCAGGTCCACGGTGGGCGGGGTAATCATGACTGGCGCCAATGCGTCGGCTTCCGAGGCTGCCGTGCTGGTGTTCACCGCGGAAATCGACCCCAGAATGTCATACGTCCCACCGGCAAGCGATGTGGGATAGCTGAACTTCAACCTCTCCATCGCCGATGCGCTGGACTTCAACGTGACGTTTTTCAGCGTGATCGTGGCGATGGCCGTGTCATCGGCCGACAGCGAGTTGTCGGTGGAAGCGTAAAGCGTAATGGTGACGGGGCCGGCGAATTTGGAATTGCTCGTGTTGGTCAGTTGCAGCTTGAGGACGCCGCTGGTTCCTTCGATGACCGAAACCGCGGGGGCGCTGGTGAACGCCCCGATCAGCGGGGAAGCCGGAAGCGCGGCGGCCGTGATGGGGCTTGTGCCGCCGGTGTTGGTGGAACCATTGGAGCCGGTCGGGCCCGGGGAGTTGGATGTCGATGAGCCTTTCACCAATGCGTTTACCAGAGCCCCGGCTTTGGGCGAGCCGAGGCCGGTGGCCAGATCGTAGCCGACGGTTGCTGAATTATGCGCGTACCCATAGCCGCCCCAGCGCCAATGCCAGGGCCCGCCGCCGCCGCCCGATGCGTCGATGACATCATTAAAGTACGAAGTGTAGGAGGCGTAGCCGCTGGAGGTGCCGTCGCCGTAGAGGTTGTAGAGCATGGGCAGCGTCTGCGTTGCGCCGTCCAATGTGGAAGCGCCGACGGCGGCCCGTCCCTGGTCGGCGATTGCGATCAGCGCCGCCCACTGCGGCGCGCCCGCGCTGGTGCCGCCCACCACTTGCCAGCCGCTGTAGCCGCTGTCAGGCAGCGAATCGTACATGGCAAACCCGTTGTTGGGGTCGGCATTGTAGGAGACGTCCGCCGTGCTTCGCGCGCCGCTGTTTTGGACGTTGTTTTGGAAGGCGGGCTGCGGCTCGATCTGGCTGTACCCGCTGCTGGTCCCGCTCCAGGAGGATTCGGTTTGATACGTGCCCGCGGCATCGCTCGTATAAAGCGACGTTCCGCCGACCGACAGGACATTGGGGGAACTGGCCGGCCACTGCACGCCGGCCTGCGCTCCACTGTCCCCGGCGGCGGCGACAAACGTCACACCCTGATGGCCCGCGGGCGTTGTGAAGATCGGATCGTAATTGGTCTGGCTCGCCGATTCCCCGCCGCCCCAACTGAAGAATTCGCTGCCGCCCCAACTGACGGAAACCACCGACACGTCGCTGGCATGCCGCGCATAATCGACGCCCGCCATGAGATCGGTTGTCCCCTCCGAGTTGGCCTCCACCAGGAGAATATTCGCGCCCGGCGCGATCGCGTGCGCCCATTCAACGTCGAGCGATATTTCGCCCGCCCAGCCCGGATCGGTCGTGGGAAGACTGCTTCCGCCGGTCTGATTCACTATCTTGAAACTCGGCGGCGCGCTCAGCCCAAACTGGCTGTCGAATACGCCCAGATCGCTGACGATCTTCGGATCGTTGTAGGCATCGACAATCGCGATCGTCTGCCCCTGCCCATTGGCGGGCGTCGATCCGCTGGCCGAGAAGCTGACGGCGTTAAAGCCGTATGCCTTGCTGATTTCGCTGGGCGTGTAGCCTTGGATCGACGAGGCGGTCGTGGCCGAAGGGTTGAGCACGGTGGAATCATAATGCATCAGCGGGCCTGCCGAGGCCGACAGCAGTTGCCGCGCCTCCAGCGATTCGATGGCCCATGCTCCAGCACGCTTACTTGTGCCAGTTCCAATGACGGTTTCTTTGCGTTTTCTGAAAAAGCGAAACATCCGATCTCCTCGATTTAGCAAACCCGGATTGCCCGTTTGATTGCACTGCCATACCCAATACGTCCGCCCCCACATAATCGTCCGCTGCCGTCCACAGAAACTTCCGGCGAAATAGAAAAATTGTTGGCTCCCGCGCGGGATGCATCATCGTGTCCGCGCATTTCCATGTTCGATGGGTGGATTTGCGCAGAGACGCAAAGAGGCAGAGGCGCGGAGCCTTGTGCTACGAACCCACGGAACACTACAGCGGATTGCTGGTGGCTGAAGCGCATGAGACGAAGCCCGTTACCGTATCACGGGCGTCTCGCACATGCGGCGAGCGCGGTGGTCGAGGAAACACGATATTCCCAATCGCGAGTCGCAAAATCTCAACAATGCTCCGAATCTCTGCATCTCAGTGTCTCTGCGCAAATCTTACGAGGGCGCGCCACAAATTCCCTCGGAAACAAGTTGCGCTCAATGGCCGCTTCCGCCGCCGCGATTTATGCACAGCGACATGGAAGGCGTTATGATGCCGCGGATGTTCGGCTCCCACCTCTCCATCGCCGGCGGCATGCACAAAGCCCTCCTCGAAGCCGAGCGCCTGGAGATGACCTGCGTTCAGGTCTTCACCAAAAATCAGCAACAATGGGCCTGCTCTCCCCTCGCCCCCGAATCAATCGAGCAATGGTCGTCCCATTGCAATCGGCTCAAGTTCAGGCACACCGTCAGCCATGACAGTTACCTGATCAATCTCGCCTCTCCCGACCCGGCGCTGCGGGACAAGAGCATCGACTTGTTCGTCGAGGAACTCCTGCGCTGCCTGCTGCTGGGCATTCCGTATCTGGTCACGCATCCGGGCGCGCACATGGGCGAAGGCGAGGAAGCGGGCCTGCGTCGGGTGGCCGAGGCACTGGATATCGTCCACTCCCGCGTTCCCGCCGACGGCGTGCTCACCTGCCTGGAAATCACGGCGGGCCAGGGCACCTCCCTGGGCTATCGCCTGGAACATCTGGCCGCCATTCTCGATCGTGTGAAAGCACCCCAGCGCATGGGCGTGTGCCTCGACACGGCTCACCTGTTCGCCGCCGGCTATGATTTCCGCGGACGCAAGTACGCAAAATTTCGCAAGCAAGTGGAATCGACAATTGGTATCAAGCGCGTGAAAGTGTTGCACCTGAACGATTCAAAGAAAGACCTGGGAACCCGGGTCGACCGCCACGAGCACATCGGCCTCGGACGCATAGGGCTAAGCGGATTTCGCCCTTTCGTGCGCGATAAGGACTTTGTCAATATTCCAAAGATCCTTGAGACTCCCAAGGAGAAGGATCCGGAGAGCGGACGGGATTGGGATGCGATCAATCTGGAGGTGCTAAAGGGACTGACGTGAGAGCGCACCGCGTCGCTTGTATCGCGACAATATACTTGTCGCGGTTCGGCGCGCAAGTTACGATCTGTTTTCCAGTGGCGCTGGTCACCTTCGGTGACCACGTTCCCCCTTGTCCCACACAAACCCAACCCATGCGCCACTTCCGCAAGAGTTCCTACACACAGAAGGAGTTCTTCAACGGAAAGCACCGCTTCGAGCATTGGTACCGCGATAACTCCGTTTACTTCATCACTTCCAGGACACGCGCTGGATTTCCCGCGTTTCAAGACGCATCGGCGCGGGCGCTCTTCTGGGATCGGTTTCACCATTACACAAAGCTGCACGGGTTTGTGCCTTGGGTGACGTCGTTGCTGAATAATCACTATCACACCTTGGGTTACCTCCGCGAAGGCGAGCAGCTTGGGGAAATGATGCGAAAGCTGCACGGTTCGGTCGCTTGGCTCGTCATGAAAGACATCGGTGTTCGGCACGTTCCGTTCTGGCGCGGCAAGGGGAACAAGGACTATTTCGACGGATGCATCCGGGACGTTTTGCAGGCGCGACGCGCGTATCGGTACACGCTTATGCAGGCGGTGCGAGCGCGGTTGGTGACGGATTGGCGCGAATATCATGATACGCGGGTCAATGTGGAGGTGGAGCGCGCAATTGGGCGCGCCGTGGAGCTTGATGCATTTTTGGAGGACGTTCCATATGCGCGGTACGAGCGACACAAGCAAAGACACCGCGATTGATTAAGAAAAAGAACGTGGTCACCGCAGGTGACCACGCCCCTGCATGGGGTTCCATCGCGTCCGAGGTCGGGGCGATCCTATCCTCCCAAATACGCCTTTTTTACATCGTCATTTTTCAACAGACTGCTCGCGGAATCGGATAGGATGATGCGGCCGGTTTGCAGGACGTAGCCGCGATGGGCAATGGCCAGCGCCATGTGGGCGTTTTGCTCGACGAGGAAGACGGTGGTGCCGGTGGCGTTGACCTTGCGGATGATGTCGAAAATTTGTTGCACCATCATCGGTGCCAGGCCCAGCGACGGCTCATCGAGCAGAAGCAGCGTTGGGCGGGCCATGAGGGCGCGGCCGATGGCGAGCATCTGCTGCTCCCCGCCGCTGAGGGTGCCGGCGCGCTGGTTGCGCCGGTCCGAAAGGATCGGGAAAAGTTGGTGGCAATGCTCGATGTCGTCGGCGATTTGCGATCGATTTTCGCTCTGATACGCGCCCAGCAGGAGGTTCTCGCGGACGGTGAGGTTGGCGAAAATCTGCCGGCCTTCGGGCACATGGCTGACGCCAAGCCGGACGATTTCATGGGCCGGCACGCGATTCAGGCACACGGCTGTCACCTGCCCCCGGTAATCGATTTCCACGCGGGGCGATGGGCGGACCGCGCTTGCCGAGACTGGCGCAGCCGCTGCATCGGCGGCGAGTGGCGCGGGGTCGAAGTTGATGTCGCCGGCGGCGGGGCGCAGCAGGCCGCTGATGGTGCGAAGGAGGGTGGTCTTGCCGGCGCCGTTGGAGCCGATGAGGGTGACGATCTCGCCGCGCGCGATGGAGAGCGACACGCCATGCAGCGCCTTGATGGCGCCGTAGGAGACTTCGAGGTTTTCGATGGTCAGAAGCATCTGCGTCGTTCAGAAACTCACCGTAGGCCGCGCCGGAACCCAAGTGACACGGGAAAGTCCGAAATTCGAAGCACGAAATCCGAAACAAATCCAAAATCCGGGAAAAGCGGAAAATTCAAATGGCGCGTCCGGGTGGTTCTTCTTTTGAGATTTCCGCCTTTGAGTTTTGAGCTTGTTTCGGATTTTGTGCTTCGGATTTCGGATTTTCCACCGCCCCAGGCGGACGGGGTTCCGTCGTGTCGCGGGTGGGGTCAGACGATAATGCCTAACGCGCGCAGCGCGAAGCGCCATTCCACGTAGTGGTAGGGTACGGCCAGTTCATCGTGAAGCCGGCGCAGTTGGCCGTGAAGCTGCTCGTAGAGCTCATGTTGCCAGGCGGTGCTGGTGGCGTCGCAAAAGAACAAGCGACATCCGAAAGGGCGGATGGGGTGCGCCGTGCACAGGCCGGCGATCTGGAAGGGGCAGCCGGGCGGGGTTGAGGTTGTGGGTTGTGGGTTGTGGGTGGTGGGT
>DASRLH010000201.1:0-21114 GCA_035648595.1 Tepidisphaeraceae bacterium | reverse complement strand
GAGGGACCTTGACGCCGACCCGTGGAGCGTAAAATCTGCCGCGAGGTGGGAGGGGGAAGCACCTTCGCCGCCTGCGGTACTCCGCAGTCCTCCCTTCTTTGGTTGCGGCCAAAGGCCGCGCTAAGCTCTTGCGCCTTCGACGGTGAGTATCGGTTGAACATCGCGGCGTACCGCGACTCCACGGGCGAGCCGCCCGTGCCACTATTTCTGGCCACGCCCAAGGCGCTTCCGTTGAGTCTTCATTCGTGTCAATTCGTGTTCATTCGTGGCTGCCCTTCCCTCGTCGCCGCCGGGGACCGGCTAAAAAACCTTCATTCCCGCGCCTGCGATGTTTCGATCATACTGTGGGCCGCAGGATGGGAATGGATGCGAAGCTGTATAAGCGCCTGGAGAAATCGCTTGGCGTCATTGACGACCACGGCACCGTAGGCCCGCGCCTGCTGGACGATGCCCAGCGGCTTTGGGACCGCGTCCGCCGATTCATCGGCATGGGGCTGGTGCCTTCGCAAACCCTTGACTTGCAAGCCCTTGAACTGGCGTGCCATGCGCTTCAACTCCCCCTGCGCCGCCCGCGCCTGCACGCGAGCGGCCGGCCCACGCGCTCCACGCTGCGCGAGCGCACCGAGGAAGCCGCCGAGCTTTTGATCGGCGTTGCCATCGGCGAGGCCAGCGAGGAATTACTCGACCGCACCGCCCGCATTCTCCATGAGATGCCGCACCGCAATCCGATGTTCGAGGAGGCCAAGCTGCTGGCCGATGCGCTCAACCTCGAGGACTTTGGCCTGACCGGCCTCATCAATCTCGCCCTGCAAACCGACCGCCAGGGCGGCGGCGTGGGGCAGGTCGCCGACGGCCTGGAAAAACGCGAGCAATACGGCTACTGGCACGTCCGCCTCAAGGACGGCTTCCATTTCGACCCCATCCGCGCCCTGGCCCAAAAGCGCCTCGACCACGCCAGGGAAGCCGCCAAACGCCTGGCGGGGGAGATCGCGGAGGATAAGCTGTGAGCCGATGGCGCGGGAGTGAGGGGTGGCAATCCGCCACCGTGCACCGCCGTCAGGGTGCATTCTCGTTTGAACGTCGGGATCAATGACGATCCGACGCGGCTTCGATCAGTCGAATCTCCTTGGCGCTCAAATCATACAGTTGATAGATGAGTTGATCGATCTGGCGGTCCGCCGCTTCGATCCGTCGCCGAACCAGGTCTTTTGCGTGAGGGACGGATACGGCGGCCGGCTTCTTGTGCAGGGCGAGCATCTCGGAGACCAGCCTGACGATTCGTGCGCGCCGCGAATCTGCCGAAGGCGTCAGTGGGATCGGGAACACATCCACATACTGCGCGCGGAACTCGAGATAACGGTCATTCTTTCCTTCGAGCGCGGCACAGACCTCCGAGAAATAAAAATTCGCCACGCGGGAATTGAGGATGCCGACCACGAAAAGGTCCGACGTGGGCAGCACGAAGACCTTGTCATTGACCAGTGTCCCATCCGTATCCAGCGCGAACCGGCACTCGTTGGCGATGATTGGATATACGATTTTCGCATCTCTCGCTATTTCCGCGAGATTCATGGCCGGCTGCTGTAGCTGCCACCATTTCTGGCCCCCGGCTCGCTTGTTTAGCCGATTTCGGAATTGGCAGAGATGGGCCTTCACCAACGGAAGTTCTTCCAGGACCCGCCCAGGGTGAAGGTAAATCACATATCGGTCGGCAAAGTTGACCAAATAGCGGCGAACATCCTTCCCGAACAAAATCGGCTTCAAAACAATTGACTTTGGATCGAGCGCCTTGGCCGCGGCGCCTTCAACGATGAACGCCTCATTGCAACCTGTCTTAACGCCAAACATCGCACGATGGCCCAGCATTTCGTGCAACGCCATTCCATTGCGACGCAGCTTTTTGACCAGCGAAGAATGCTCCCGCGAGCTCAGGCGCCATTCATCAGGGCCGATCGCATCAGCCGCGAGGACGGTGCCAGCGCCGTCGGCGTATTCCGCCAGCGTCGTAACGCCCGCTTCAAGCGATTCCACGACCGCCGGAGGCGGGACAGGAACATACTCTGCCGGCTTGGTTTGCTCCGTTGTCTTGCGCTGTAGGATAAGTATGAGGGTGCGCACGGTGGCGCTGTGAAAAACATCCGCGCCGCCCAGGTCGATGATGTCGAGAAGGTGGCTGCGTTCACTGAGCACACCTCTCAATGGCCGTCCATATTTCGCTCGGATGAATTTGTTTGACACGATCTGTCCAATACGGCCCGTCTTGGCGACAAGCCGGAGCCCGCGCTCTATAAAATACGCGTAAAGGTCCGCGCGCTCTTCATGGCAATCATACCATTGCGATAGATACGACTTGATCGGCGTGAACGATTCCATGCGGACGTATGGCGGGTTCCCGATCACCGCGCTAAATCCGCCGGCTTTGCGGGCCCTCTCAAATCCCCGCTCAAAATCGAACGCATTTATCTTGTCTTGTGCCGCTTGATCGAGATCGGCCCACCCCGCCGTGGCCATGATGTCCGTCCCGATCAAGCTATTGCCGCAAAAAATATTGCGTCCAAGGTCCGGCAGCGCCCGCTCATGCGCGAGCGCCCACAATCCGCCCAGTGACTCGGCGGTTTCGCCTTCCAATACCTTGAGCAGCAGCGAGAGCTTGGTGACTTCGACGGCCTGATAGTCGATATCCACGCCGTGGATGTTGTCCAGAAGAATGCGCTTGCGTTCGTTGATGGTGAGATGCCAGCCGCCTTTCTGGCCGGGGCGGAGAACGGCTTTCCTGCCCTTGCACCATTTCTCGGCGCCGGCGGCGATGTACCACTTGAGGTGCCAGTCGAGCAGCAGTTGGTACGCGCCCAGCAGGAATGAGCCAGACCCGCAGGCGGGATCGAGGACGGTGAGTTTGGCGGCTTCCTTTGGCGTTTTGCCTTCGAGCAGTACGCCGACGGTTTGCTGGACGATGTAATCGACAATGTAGGTTGGCGTGTAGTAGACGCCGCCGGCTTTGCGGACTTCGGGTTTCTCCTCGATCCGCGCGCGATGGCCGGCGGTCAGCGTGATCACCTTTCCCAGGAACCGCTCGTATACGCTGCCCAGGATGTCGGCGCTGACCACGCTGAATTCGTATGGGCTTTCTGGATAATAGAGCCGCCGGATGATGCCTTTGATGGCGGCATCATCCACCTGCAATCCCGGCGTGAGCTCATCGGGCAATTCCTCGCGGCCGCTCTCGGGCTTGAAGTGAAACAGCCCCGAGTTGTAGCGGTCGTCGGCATCGCGGAAAAGATGCGTGAGCCGGGGGTAGACTTCCTCGGCATTGAGCAACGCCTGCAATCGGCCCACGCGCTCCAGGCCGCGATCCTCGCAGATGCGCAGGAAGATGATCCGGTCGATGATCCGCTGCACCGCGAAATTCAGCGAGCGCTCGTCGAGCGACTCGTTGCGCGTGGCGAGCACCGTCGCCAGCTTGAGCCGCCATTCCTCGATCTCCTGGAGAAACGCCTGGTCGAATTCCTGGGCCCCTTTACCGCGCGTCGCGCCGCAGTAACGATCAAAGTCGCCGCGAAGGATGGCATCCTTGCTGAACGTGCCGGAGATGAAATCCCATCGCGACTCATACTCGCGATAGGTAATGTATTCCCGCCGGGCGGTCGATGCCTTGTCGAATTGTTTGGGCTGAATCCGGCAGTCATAGACTGCCAGCTCCTCAAAATCCGTCAGCAGCGAAAGGGCCAGCTTCGCGCTCCAACCATAGCGGCGAAGCTGATACGCCGGCTCCCAATTCTCCTTGATATTGACCAGCGGCTTTTTGGCTTCCAGAAAAAACTTCCGCATGCCGCCGATGCGGAAGCTGTAATCGGGGGCCTTGGTGGCGCCGCCGACTTTCAGCCGATCCTCGTACACCACCTCGCGGTACTGCTCTGCAAATCCCTGCGCGTTATCCACGTCCCAGCCCAACGCGCCAAACATCGGATTGATAAAGTCGATGCGAAGCTGCGCCTCGTTATAATCCGGCGAGCGCACCTGCTCGATCTGATGATCGAACCGCTCGACAAGGCGCTTGATGGCATCGGGCGCACAGTCCATCGCGGGATCATAACGGACGGCCGCGCCAACACCAAAATCTCACCTATCTCTAGACGGGTCATAAATTCCCGTGTTGAACGTCAATGGGTAGGCTCGCGCAATATAACCCTACTTGGATGGGGCCGCCGATTCCACGATTCGTATCTCATCGCTGCTCAAGGCGTATATTGTGTAAACGAGTTGATCAATCCGACGGTCAATGGCTGCGATCTGTCTGCGGACCTGTTCCTTTTCCTGTGGAAGATTCGTTGACCGTTCTTGCTTATGGAGCGCCAGCACTTCCTCCGCCAGGCCTGCGATACGGTTTCGATCCCGAACTTCCGCTGATAGTATGGGAACCCGCGACAGAAACTGCCGGTTTGCCGAGTACCACCCACCTCGAAATGGCGCACTGATATGTGGAAAATACCATCCCAAAAGCCGCGAGTTCAGAAGCGCCAAGATGTACTTCAAATCAGGTTGCGTCGCTTCTTTGCGGAGCGTGACGCCTCCGACATCCACATTGTCGAGACAAAAATCACCGGATTCGTCTATGGTTGCACATAGCCGTTCTACAAGACGTGGAACACACAGCTTCGGACGAGACTGTATGCCGATATTTTGATTTCGACCAAATCTATACCAGCATTCGTCCGAAAACTTCGCGTTCTCACGCTGCTCGAGCGTTTTCCGATGGTGTGCGAGGTAGGCGGCGGCCTTAGGAGCATTTTCAATCAGTTCGCGCCATGTTCGCAATGTCGCGCGCTCGTCGCGGACATCGTAGGGAAACAAAACGCATTGTCGGACGCGCAAGGGGACGTAACGCTTGACATCCGTACCGCTTATTATCGGCCTAATGGCAGAGGCTTCCAGGAAGACAGTATCCTTATCCGCCCGCGAAACTGCCGCGACTCTCGATTCGCCCCACGTCGTCACGTCAAGAATAAAGATGTCGTCGGCGCTTGTTTGGACACCCACAAAAATATCGGCTATTTCTCCCAACTTCGGGCTGAGTCGATCCAGGCGCGCCGCAAGGTCCCCTGTTGGGCCCACCCTGAAAGACCAGGGCTCGCCTGAGGGTGCCGGGTGGGCGACGATTCCCGACGCGGAAGTCCCATCCTTGCGCCAGGCGGCAATGTCCGCGACACGATGGTAAGTGAAACCATCTCTTTGTCGGGTCGCCGATAGGAATAAGAGGCATGCGTATGTGGTCGCCCCTGCAAATACCTGCTGAGAACCGAAATCAACGAGTTGCGAAAGGGCCTTGCGAGCGGCAATAAGTTGACGTATCGGTTCGCCATATGACGAATTGGCAAATTTTATTGGCAGGATCATTCCCAGACGACCTGCGCGATTAAGAAGGCGCATGCCCTTTTCAATAAATACGACGTAGATGTCATAGTTGCCGACTTTCGCGCTGGCATAGGTTGCCTTCAGAATATCCGCTGCTGCCGCCAATTCGGACGTCAGGAGTTGGATTCGGATGTACGGCGGATTACCGACAACAGCATCGAATCCTCCGGCTTTTGCAATGTCCGGAAATCCATGCTCATAGTCGAATACGTTAATCCGACGGCGTTCTTCGTCCGAGAATTGGTTCCACGTCTCAGTGGCCATGAGGGCCGTTCCAATGACGCTATTGCCGCATTGAATATTCTTTCCCAAATCCGGAAGCGCCCGCTCGTGCGAAAGTGCCCACAATCCGCCCAACGACTCCGTGGTTTCGCCCTCCAATACCCGCAGCAGCAGCGAGAGCTTGGTGACTTCGACGGCCTGGTAATCAATATCCACGCCGTAAATGTTGTCCAGAAGAATGCGCTTGCGCTCCTTGATGGTCAGATGCCATCCTCCATGCTGGCCGGATCGAAGGACAGCTTTCTTGCCTCTCGCCCATTTCTTGGCGCCGTCATTGACATACCAGTTAAGATGCCAGTCAAGAAGGAGTTGGTAGGCTCCAAGTAGAAACGAACCTGACCCGCAGGCGGGATCGAGCACTGTAAGCTTGGCAGCCTCCTTTGGCGTCTTGCCATCGAGAAGTTTGCCGACCGTTTGCTGAATGATGTAATCGACGATGTAACTTGGCGTGTAATAGACGCCGCCCGCTTTGCGAACTTCGGGCTTTTCCTCAATCCTGGCGCGATGGCCCGCCGTGAGGGAAATAATCTTGCCAAGGAATCGTTCGTACACGCTGCCAAGAATGTCGGCGCTCACCACCGAAAACTCGTAGGGGCTCTCAGGGTAGTAGAGCCGCTTGATAATGGACTTGATCGCTGCATCATCAACCTGTAGGCCCGGCGTCAGCTCGTCGGGCAATTCCTCACGGCCTTTCTCCGGATTGAAGTGAAACAGCCCTGAATTGTAACGGTCGTCTGCATCGCGAAATAGACGCAGAAGTCGAGCATAAACCTCGTCGCCATTGAGCAAAGATTGCAGCCGCCCGATGCGTTCCAGGCCCCGATCCTCGCAGATGCGTAGGAAGATGATCCGGTCAATGATCCGCTGGACGGCGAAATTCAGCGACCGCTCACTGAGCGATCCGTTACGGAGGGCGAGCACCGACGCCAGCTTGAGCCGCCACGATTCAATTTCAACAAGAAACGCTTCGTCAAATTCCTCTGCTCTCCTGCCGCGGGCCGCGCCGCAGTAACGGTCGAAATCGCCGCGAAGAATGGCATCTTTGCTGAACGTGCCGAACAAGAAATCCCAGCGAGACTCATATTGGAGATAGGTGATATATTCCCGGCGGGCGGTTGAGGCCTTGTCGAGGTGCTTAGGCTGAATGCGGCAGTCATAGATCGCCAACTCCTCAAAATCCGTCAGCAGTGAAACACCCAGCTTAGCGCTCCATCCGTAGCGACGAAGTTGATACGCCGACTCCCAATTCTCCTTGATATTAACCGCGGGCTTTTTAGCCTCAAGGAAGAATTTGCGCATCCCGCCGATGCGGAAGCTATAGTCGGGGGCTTTGGTCGCGCCGCCGACCTTCAAACGGTCTTCGTAAACCACCTCGCGGTATTGCTCGGCAAATCCCTGGGTGTTATCCACGTCCCAGCCCAAGGCGCGGAACATCGGATTGATGAAGTCAATGCGGAGTTGCGCTTCGTTAAATTCTGGCGCGCGCATCTGTTCGATCTGTCGATGGAAGCGTTCGACGAGCCGTTTGATGGCATCGGGTGCTGAGTCCATCGCGGGATCATAACGGAGGGCGCGCCGCCGCCCAAACGATGAATGATTTGTCAAATGTAGTTGGGTTCCGTTAGAGTTTTGGCGGCACGGCATCATCCCCTCCACCGATACGCCGGAGGAGGGTAGGGTGGGGGTCTTTGTTCCTCGGCGATCGCGGTGCAAACCCCCACCCCGGCCCTCCCCCGGAGTACCGGGGGAGGGGGAAAGCAGCCCGCGATGTACGCACCGCTACGTGTCCTTATTCCGAATTTCCAGGAGAATATTGATATGACCACGCTCTCATACCCGACACCATCGCCAGCCGTGCGTGCGCAGAGAACGAATTGGCTTGGGTTGGCTTTTGTCGCGGTGATCTGGGGCTATTACCTGATTCTGCGGCTTCTCGACACCGAAAGCTTCGTCGGCTTCCTTTCGATGCTCGGCGTGAATCTGCTCATGACGCTGCTCTTTGCCGTCTGGTGGTTCACGCGGCGGGCGTTCACGCGGAGGCAGCGGTTTCTCGCCTTTGCGGCCGCGCTGCTGACGTGTTGTTTGTTTGTGGGATTCAGCCCGTTTTCGCTTCGTCCGACCTTGGTGTTGTTTGGCAATCCGCTGGTTCTGACGCTCGGGGCCGTCTGGATTCTGGCGACATCGCGGGCCGCGTCGCGGATGCGGATGGGCGGGCTGTTCGCCTGCATCGCGCTTGGCTGGGGCGCGTTTTTGCTGATCCGCGTGAACGGCACGCATGGAAACATGAGCGCCGATATGCACTGGCGATGGACGCCCACCGCCGAGCAACTCTATCTGGCTGAGCAGGGGAAACATCCCGCCGCCGCGACTCGGCCGGCGGGCCGGCGCATCGAACTTAGGCCCGGCGACTGGCCCGGCTTTCGCGGCCCCGGCCGCGACGGCATCGTGCGCGGTCTGAGCATCGCGCTGGATTGGGAGAAGTCGCCGCCGGCGGTTCTGTGGCGGCAGCGCATCGGGCCGGCGTGGTCTTCGATGGCGGTGGTGGACGGCTGCGTCTTCACCCAGGAACAGCGCGGCGGGCGCGAGGCGGTTGTCTGCCGCAATGCACTCACCGGCGGCGAAATATGGGTGCATGACAGGCCGGCCCGCTTCGAGGAATCAATGTCGGGCGTCGGCCCGCGTGCCACACCCACATTCGCCAATGGGCGAATCTATGCGCAGGGCGCATTGGGAGCGCTGGATTGCCTTGATGCGGGCACAGGCGCTTTGATCTGGACGCGCGATATCCGCGCCGACGCCGGCGCCGCGCTGCCGATGTGGGGATTTTGCGCCTCGCCGCTGGTTGTGGGCGATCATGTAATTGTGTTTGCCGGCGGCGAGGGGAAAAAGGGACTGCTGGCGTACCCGCTCGATGGCGGCGCGCCGGCCTGGACGGCCGATGCCGGCAAGGTGAGTTACGCTTCGCCGCAGATATTCGGCAATGGAGCCCAGCGCCGGATTGTTATGTTTGCCAACGAAGGCGTCTTCGCGGTGGACGCCGGCACGGGCCGGATCGTTTGGGATTTTCCCCTTCAAGGCGGCGTCGGCATTCCCGCTTCCATCCAGGCCTGCCAGATCGGAGCCAACGACCTGGTGCTTGGCAATGGCGTGGCGTTCGGCCTTCAGCGCATCACCATCCCCCCCAACGCACCCTCGGCAACGCGCATCTGGATCACCAGGAAAATGAAGCCTTCCTTCAGCGACATGGTTTATTACAATGGCTACCTGTACGGCTTCGACGGCACGGTCTTTTGCTGCATCGACGCCTCCACCGGCGCCCGGCGCTGGCGCGACGGCCACTATGGGGCGGGGCAGGTAGTGCTGCTCGCCGATCAGGGCGTGATGATCGTCAGCTCCGAAGACGGCCAGGTCGTCCTCCTGCGCTGCAATCCCGACCGCCACGAGGAACTGGGCCAGATTCAAGCCATCACCGGCAAAGCCTGGAATCACCCCGCGGTCGCGGGGGATCGGCTTTATGTGCGGAGCGATGGGGAAATGGCGTGTATTCAGCTTGTTGCCAGTGGAGGATCGCGTGGCCGGTGAAACAATCGAGCAGATCACCCGCGGCCAACCCCGCCCGCGCGGGCGGCCCATGAGGGGTTGGAATACCGAACCGCCTTGCGGTTTGCGCATGGGAAGTGACGAGTTCCTTATAACGTCCACGGCTCCCGATACCTCCTCCGCAGCCACTTATCCGCTTGCGGGGCATTGGGGAACCGCAAATTCGTCGCGTCCCATTCCAGCTTTTCGCCACCGGCGCGGATGGCGACGTTGCCCAAAAGAATGGTCTCGGCGAGCAGGCCGGCGTAGTTGAAGTTGCTCAAGGCGGGTGGGCCGCCTTTGACGGCGGCGAGCCACTCGGCTTTGTGGGCTTCGTCCATTTTATTGTTGTCGCCATGCAACTCTGGGTTGCGCGGGAGGGTCGGCGGCGGCATTTTGTAATCGCGATAGGCGTCGGCGGGGAGCAACTCCCATTGGCGGCCATCATCCACCGGCGAATAGAGGATGCCCTTGTCGCCGACCATGATCGAGCCGCCGATGGCCAGCGGCGCGGTCTTGCCGTTGGCGACGCGCTTGTCATTGCGGGCCTTAAGCGCCTTATTGTATTCGGAAACTACCTTTGAGATCAGCTCCTGAGGCGGCTGGACGAGTTGGCCGTCCTTGTGGCCTTCGTACCAGGTGAGGGTGACGGGAGGCTGCTGGCCGCGCGCGGGGAATTGGTAGGTGATCTTGGCCCAGGCTGGATAGGTTTCGGGATTGGGAGTTTCGCTTTGGGCCTGGATGCTCGTGGGGTGGGCGAGGCCCAGGGCCATGAATGGGAGGTTGGCGGTGTGGCAGCCCATGTCGCCCAGGGCGCCGCTGCCAAAGTCCCACCAGCCGCGCCAGTTGTGGGGGTGATAGTATTTTTTGGCGTAGGGGCGGGCGGGCGCGGTGCCGAGCCATTCGTTCCAATGAAGGTATTCGGGGACGGGCGCTTCGGGGGGCCGCGTGCGAATGTCCGGCGATTGGGGCCACCAATTGGTGGGCCGATCCGTCCAGACGTGAACCTCCCTGACCGGGCCGATTGCGCCGGCGCGGATCACCTCGACCCCCTCGCGCAGGCGGTCGGTGCTGGTGCCCTGGTTGCCCATCTGGCTGGCGACCTTGTGCGCCTTGGCCGCGAGGCGAAGCTGGCGGGCTTCCCACACATCGTGTGCCAACGGCTTTTGCGTATAGACGCCCTTGCCAAGCTTGATCGCCATCATCGTGGCGACGGCGTGGGTATGATCCGGCGTGGAAATCGTCGCGGCGTCGATCTCCCGGCCCATCGCGTCGAAGAGCTTGCGAAAATCAGTGAACTTTTTGGCCTTGGGAAACTGAGCGGCCTTGCGCGCCAAGCGCTGCTCGTCCACATCACAGATGGCAACGATGTTGGCGTACAGCGCGGCTTGGGAGGAATCGCTGTCGCCCTTCCCGCCGATGCCGATGCAGGCGACGTTCACTTTCTCGTTAGCCGAGCGGCTGGCCAGTTCGTCCGCCCACGTCTGCCGGCCGGAAATCCAGAAGCCGTACGCGCCGGCGCCGGTTGCGGCGGCGGTCTTGAGGAATTTGCGACGGGTTGTTTTCTTTTGGCTCATTTAGTTCGGCTACGGAAAGCCGCTCCTTTATGGATTGAAATAGCGTGATTGCTCGACTGCCGCGCCATCGGCACGGGCGAGACGCCCGTGATACGGCAACGGCCTTCGTCCCTTCAGGCACCGAAGCCTGCGGCGGACTGCACTATGGGGCATATTCGAGCGCTGCACGAATATCGTCGGGCTCAAGATAAGGGAAATCCGCGAGAATCTGGGCTTCGGGTACATTAGCGGCAAGAAGGTCCAAAACGTCTTTGACGCGTATTCGCATCCCCGAATGCAGGGACGCCCGCCGCATTGTTGCGGGTTGATCGTGATTCGGGCCAGATGCTTCATTAGAGCGGTTTGCAATTGAATGTACACTGCGAAATTGAGCCGGAATCGCAGAAAACACTGGAAAACAAGCATTCTCCAGTCTTTTGAAAGTGTACACTCAATTGCAAACCGCTCTAGATTCACAGTTTAGCGAGGCAGACGCCTTGGCTCAAGGGAATTATCTTGTGGGACTGCGAAGGCGGTTGCCGGGCGTTGCGGACGGAAGTTCGCATGAGGGCCCGCAGGCGATGTGTCGTAAAAGGAGAGGCTCGATGGGTCGTGGGACCTCGGTGGCGGCGGGACGCACATCAGAAAACATTTTTTTGACCGGGTTGCCTCCGTCTGATTCGGTGGTATATCCATAATAAGCCTCACACCTCGGAAGTTCGTGCGGGTTTTTTCTCGCCGCGCATCGTTTGGTGCGCGAACGGAGTTTTTGGTGAGCGGCATTCTGTTGGGAAACATACTATGAAGGCTGCATTCGCGAATCAGCGGCGGCGCTGGCGGTTTATTTGCGATTCGTTGCTCGGAAAACAATCCCATCGGGCCCGCCCCCCCGTCTACACGGAGGCTCTGGAATGCAGGCGGCTTCTCAGCGCCGGGCAACCCGATCCGACGTTCGGAGCCGCCGGCAGTGAATCGGGCGCGCTCTTCGACGGAGGCGCCGCGCAGGCAATTGCGTTGCAAAGCGATGGGCGGATCATCGCCGCCGGCTCCACGTCTTCTTATTTTTACAACCCCAATTTTGCGCTCGCCCGCTTCGCGAGCAACGGCATGCTCGATCGCACCTTTGGCGTCAACGGACGCGTCGTGACGAATACGGGTTCCGCGTTTGGAGCCATCGAGGCGATCGCGGTGCAGGCGGATGGGAAGATCGTCGCCGCCGGGTTTGCCGGAGCCACGTATAACACCCAAGACCATTTCGAGCTGGCGCGATACAATGCAAATGGCACACTGGACACTTCTTTCGGCACGGGCGGCACGGTCTCCACCTCACTTCTGGCCACTTCGCAGGCGCATGGCGTGGCGATCGAGCCGGATGGGAAGATCGTGGTGGCAGGGTTCGCCACCGATGCCGGCGGGCATTCCAGTTTCGCTGTGGCCCGATATACGGCTTCGGGCTCGCTGGACAGCGGCTTTGGCACGGGCGGCGAGTTGCTGACGGGCTTTGCCAATACCGGCGGGCAGGCGTTTGCCGTGGCGCTGCAAGCCGATGGGAAGATCGTTGCCGCCGGGCAGGCGAATGGCGGGAATGGCGCCTTCGTAACCGAGATCGCATTGGCGCGATATACAGCCAACGGGACCCTGGACGGCTCGTTTGGTACCGGCGGCACGGTTGTGGATGCGCCCAGTAACGTGAGCATCGGTAACGCCGCAAGCTTGGCGATTCAAAGCGACGGCAAAATCGTTGTCGGTGCGGCCGGCGTCACGGGGCCGGACACGCCAAATGCCTTTGTCGCCCGTTTCCTGGACAACGGCACGCTGGACAACTCATTTGGAGTTTCTGGAGTGGCCAGCGGCGCGGTGACCGGAGGAGCGGGAAATGTCTTTCCCATTAACTCCAGCGTACTGGTACAGGCAGATGGCAAGATCCTGGCCGTGACGCAGACTTCCGCCGAGGATGGGCCGGTCACCAATGTTTCATTCAATGTGACGCGCTTCACGCCATCGGGTTTGCTGGATGCCAGCTATGGCGCGGGCGGCACGGTGATGGCGGATCTTGGGAGCAACGGCTCGGCCTATGGCGCTGTTCTGCAACCCAATGGCGATGTGGTGACGGCGGGTGCGACCGACCTATTCAGCGGCGACTTCGCCGTGGCCCGCTTCACCCCCTCGGGCGCGCTCGATTACTACTTTGGCTACCATGGCGTTGTCGAGCGCCCCGATGGAATGACAGGCCCGATCAAGGCCGTCGCGGTGCAACCGGATGGGAAAATCCTGGCCGCCGGTTCCGAGCTTTCCACCGGCGCGGGCCAGCCCACCGATGCCGCGCTGCTGCGCTACAACGCCGATGGATCGCTGGACAGTACCTTCGGCATCGATGGCCGGATGTTTCTGCGGATCGGCAATGTGGCCGCCTATAACGCGCTGGTCATTGAGCCGGATGGAAAGATTCTTGTCGGCGGCTCGGGTCAGGTGGGCGCCAACAGCGAGTTTGCACTGGTGCGCTACAACCTTGATGGCTCAGCCGATCACACGCTCAATGGCACCGGGGAAGTTCTCACGCGCTTCCCCGTGGCCGGCGATCAGTCCATCAGCGCGCTGGCGCTGACGCCGGACAACAAGATCGTGGCTGCCGGTTCCACCATGAACGCCTTTGGCGGGTTTGCCATCGCGCGTTATTTGTCCAATGGCGCGCTCGATCCGACATTTGCGTATGGCGGCCTGGTGGCCGGTCATCCCAATGGGCAGCAATCGCAGGCTACATCCGTCGCCGTGCAATCCGATGGCAAGATCATTGAGGCCGGACAGGTGGGATCGCATTTTGGCATGGTGCGGCTCACGACCGCCGGCAAACTCGATCCGACGTTCGGCGCCGGCGGCGTGGCGACGGCCAGCTTTTCATCCGGCGGAACCGATCAGATCAACGCGATCGCCATCGATCCCACCGGTCGCATCGTCGCCGGAGGAAATGCATACCATTATGATCCAGCAGCCCCCAACGCCAATATCACCGCCTTCGCGCTGGCTCGATTCAGCAACGCCGGGCAGCTCGATCCGACCTTCGGGACCGGCGGCAGGTTGACGGCGCAAGGCCCCGGCGACTTCTACGATGTAATCAACAGTCTGGCGCTGGCGCCCGATGGGAAGATCGTCGTGGGCGGATTGGCTTCGCCTGGCTATTACCCGTCGGCGGCAATGCGCAGCGCCGCGATCCGGCCAAGGCTGTCCAATCCGCCATTTGTAGGCGTGCTGGCGCGATTCACTTCCGCAGGATTGGACAGTTCCTTTGCCGCCGGAGGCATCGACGCGATCACCAACTATGGCTACCTGGGCCCGACCCCCAATATCGACACGGTGGCCCTACAGGCGGACGGAAAAATCGTCGCTGGGGGGCCGGGGCTCTTTCGCGTGATCGGCGGATGAACCGCGCGGGGATCCGGCTTAGTTGAAGAATTCTCACCGCGGAGACGCAGAGACGCAGAGGCAGGATGGAAATTGTAGAGTTTCATCCATTAATCTAAATGAGGCTCGACTTCGAATCATTGTTCGCGCGACGCAATTTGAAGTAGACACGCTTGCCTCTCTGCGTCTCTGCGTCTCTGCGTCTCTGCGGTGAATCCTCCTCCTTGGTGCGAACAGGTGCGGATTATACTGCGAGGGGTCCTATCGTTTCCCCATCGCCACTTCGACATCGATATACGTTCCCGCCCGGCGGATTTTGAAGGTGATGGTGTCGCCGGGCTTGTGATGGGCCATGAGGGGGGCGAAGGAGGGGTAGTCGCGGACTTCGCGGTTGTCCACGCCGACGATCAGGTCGTTGACCTTCAGGCCCCCAATCGCGGCGGGGGTATTGGGGACCACGAAGTTGATTTTCAAGCCGTCGTTGGCCAGTCCGAAATGAACGCCCAGGTACCCGGAACCGGGGCCGGCCAGCCGGGGGCCCGTGCGGTCGAGCATCCAGGCGGTCCAGGTTTTCTGTAGATCCGCCAGCGTCATGCCGGTGGTTTTTTCCAGGGCGATGCGCCCGGTGCGGTCGCTTGGGTAGTTGGCCTTGTAGGTGTCGTAGAAGTTTCTGAGCAGGCCTTTGTCATACAGGTAGAGCATTACGCTGCTGGTTTGGCCGTAGGTGAGGTTGGGCGCGGCCATGAAGTCCTTCTGCTTGAGCGTGAGCATCTTGCCGAAGGGGATCAGCGCATGTCGGCGGGCCGCGGACTGCACGAAGCCCAGGCGGAAGTTGTCGCTTGGCACGAGCTTTCCATCCAGGAGTTGTGCCGGCTCGTACATCGCCGCCAGTCCCTCGCGAATCCAGATGGGATGCGACTGCCCCACCGCCCGCTGGTCGGCGGCGTGCAGGGCGTGGGTGAATTCGTGCGTCATCACCTGCCCCAGCCGCTGGGCCAGCAGCGTGCGCGTCTGATCCTCGTAGATCCCCATCACGCCCTTGCGGCGCATCACCCGTGCGAAGTCCGCCGGCGAGGGAACTACGATCCGGATGAACTCATCGGGCTTGTGCTCGAATAATGTTTCATCCTGGCTCTTGGCCTGCGCGGACAGCCAGGTCTTGAGCGAATCGAGCGTGGCGCGGTCGATGTTGGTGGCGAAGATCAACTTCTGCTGCTCGTCGATCTCATATAGATATCCGTCGCCAAATCGCTGCTTGAGTTCGGCCACGGCTTTTTCCGCGGCGGCGTGGGTGATCTCGTCCTTGTGTGCCAGCAGGGTTTTGTAACGCGGCAAATCGCGCAGCTTGTCGAACGCGGAGTTGCTTTCGATCACGCCAAAGGCGGTGAAGCCGTCTTGGGTGGCGCGTTCGAGCTGGTCGAGCGCATCGGTGCGCTTGCCGCGAACGGCAAGTATGCACGCCAGGTTGTAACGCCACAGTGCCCGGCTGGGGATGATGACCAGGGCCTCGCGAAGCTTGACCTGGGCGCCCTCCAGATCATTGTGATCGAGCAGTTCGATGGCTTGTTTGGCCAGCTCCAGGGCGTGATGCCGTTCGACGTCGGATGGGCCGGCCGGGGCGGCGCAATCCGAGGCCAGGGAAGATTCAACCGGGAGTTGGGCGCGGGCGGGCGAAGGAAACAGGGACAGGGGCAACGCCAGTGTCAGCAAAATACTCAGCCAGACGAGAGTTGGCCGGGGGCCGGGGTGGTCGCCAAGGTGGGGCAGACATTCTTGTCTGCCATTCGAATGTAGAGTGGCGGATATTGCTGCGATTCCCAACGGGTACGAGTCCGCTCGGAGGGCAGGATTGCCCTCGCTCGCGGACTCGTGGCAGACAGAAATGTCCGCCCCACCATTCAGGCAGACAGGAATGTCTGCCCCACCATTGCGGTGCCACGAAGAGAACACAGGAGTAGGCCGCCGGTGTCTCGAAGAGCGGCGGACTGTCAATCGCGGGTTAGGCATATTGTGCATTGTTTCCATGGTGTCCGTGAAACGCCAGCGGGCATTTTGTAAGATGGCGGGGATGAAGACCCTCCGAGCCGCCTCGGTGCAATTCGAGCATGCCGCCGGCGACAAGCCGGCGAACTTCGCCAAAATCGAGGCGTTCACCCGCGAGGCCGCCGGCAATGGCGTGCAGCTTCTGGCGTTTCCCGAATGCTGCATCACCGGCTACTGGTTCCTTCGCAACCTGACTCGCGGGCAGTTGAGCGAGCTGGCGGAGCCGGTACCCGCGGGCCCTGCCACGAACCGCCTGCTGGAGTTGGCCCGCCAGCATCGTATGACCCTGGGCGCGGGGCTGATCGAGTCCGATGGCGATAAGCTCTACAACACCTACGTCATCGCCATGCCCGATGGCCAATTCAAACGGCATCGAAAAATCCAGGCCTTCGAGAGCGAGTTCATCTCCTCGGGCAGCGCGTACACTGTATTTGACACGCCAGACGATGTTCGGGTTGGCGTGCTGATTTGTTACGACAACAATATTGTCGAGAATGTCCGAATCACGGCCTTGGCCGGCGCGCAGGTGCTTTTCGCCCCCCATCAGACCGGCGGCTGCAACTCGGCAAGCCCGCATGGCATGAAGCCGATCGACCAAGCCCTCTGGCACAATCGCACAAAAGACCCCGCCCGAATCCGGGCCGAGCTCCTGGGCCCCAAGGGCAGGGAATGGCTCATGCGCTGGCTCCCCTCCCGCGCTCACGACAACGGCCTGTTCGTGCTCTTTTCCAATGGCGTCGGCGTCGACGACGACGAGATCCGCACCGGCAACGCCATGATCCTCGACCCGTATGGCCGCACGCTGGCCCAGACCAATGAGCCGGCCGATGCGATGGTGGTGGCCGATTTGGATCTCAACCTCATCCCCCAAAGCACCGGTCGCCGATGGATCCGCGCCCGCCGGCCCGAGTTATACGGGCCGCTGACGGTGGCAACGGGGCAGGAAAAGGATACGCGGGCGGTGCGGTTTGGAGTCGCGGAGGGTGGGCATGGCCGGAAATAGTGGCACGGGCGGCTCGCCCGCGTTGGCATGCCAGCCATCACTGGGCTTGGGAAACAGGCAGGCGATGAGGACTAACGGCCCAAGTGTTTGGGCAAGCTGCCCATGCCGCTAACGATGGCCGCACCCCTTTGCGGGTTGCACTCAAAGCGACAAACTCAAAGGTTCACCGCCGCGCAGCGTTTCCTCCATCTTCGCCTGCTCGTGCCAGCATTTCTGATTGGCAGTGAGCCGCGGATCGCCGTTGGCGATCAACTGCACCTGATGGCGGGCGATCTTGGGCGGCTTGCGGGTTTGCGGAATGGCGTAGCCGGGCATAAGTCCAAACTCCATCACGTTTTGGAATCGAGTTTACACAAATTGACAGAAGTTTACACTTTTGCGCGTGCTGGAATGTCATATTATTGCTCAAGACATCCATAACCCATTGCCGCGCCAGTGGATCGGCGGCGTTGGTCGCCGAACAGTTGCGTTGCGTGACGGGGAGGCGCAACATAACCGGGAGCAGCCATGAACAGCCCCCTGGAAGCCAAAAGTGATCGGCTCTGCCCGGAATGCGGCTATCGTCTGGACGGATTGCCTGAGTCGGGGCGGTGTCCGGAGTGCGGGTTCGAGTATAGCCCGGATCAGATCGTCTTTTATGGCTGGGAGGCTGGCGATGTAACCGTGGTGACGGCGCGATCAAACGTCCTCGCGGTGTTTCTTTCGTTCGGCATAATCACATCCTGCTTTGCTATTGGTTTGCTCTACGCCGGCTTCTGGATCGGCGGCTCGATTGCATTGCTCGGCGGAATCGCGGTCGCGGCAATCGAATTCACGATCCGGCGCAGACTCCGCGCCGCCACGCCTGCGCCGATGCAGTTGCGGCTATTCCCGCAAGGATATGGCGCGCGAACGGGATTGGGCCCGGTTCGCCTTGAACCCTGGAGCGAAAAGATTCAAGCTCGGTTTGTCCGCAATCGGCATGTCTGGCTGGTCTCCATTCGCAAGGTGAGCCCCTTCTTTGAATTGAAGTACAAGCCGCTCCCGATCTTCATCGAATTCGAGGCGGATGGGGATGTCGTTGAAAATGCCCGGGTACGGATTGAGAACTGGCGAATTGGTAAAGGCATTTGGCGAAAGGACGCGTCGAAATGAACTTTGTCCAAGAACGCCTGGCATTCCTTTTGCGCGCTTCTGCCGATGAATGGGTGGCACGGGCGGCCCGCGATCAAATCCGTCGACCCGGACGCCGGCAGTCGAACCCACGCCGCGCGTGTCCCATGCCCTTTCCACATAAGACTGCCCCATCATAGCAAGCGTTTTCGAGGCGCCATCGCGCGGCGTTTTTGCTCGTCCTGGGCACTTTCGCTGGTACTCGTGGCGACGGTGGCGACCATTGGAGGCGCGGCGACAAACTGCGCCCTGGCCGGAGCGCGGGCCGCGGCGCTACCGAGGCGAAACGCGCTTGGCGCGGTAAGTGGGGCTGCGGCGGGCGGCAGTTTCTTGCCGAAGTTATTGGAAAGGCTGACGAAGTCGGCGAAGTTGACGACGCCGTCGCCGTTCAGATCGCCCTGCGCCCAGGCTGCAGGGCCGACGGCTTTGCCGAAGTGGTTGGACAAAGCGACGAAATCGGCGAAGTTGACCACGCCGTCGTCATTGGCGTCGCCGGGCAGCACGTCGATCTCGCGCGTGAAAGAGGCAATGCCGGCGTTGCCGATGGTCAGCGTGAGACGATCGGCGGATGCCACTGGGCGCGCCAGCGTCAATACGAAACTGTTGCCAGAGCCGGTGATGGTGACGGGACCGTAGTTGATGCCGCTGGCACTGCGGATGGATACGTCGGCGGCGGCGAGTGCCGCGACGTTGGCCAAGGTGATCTGAATTTGTCGCAGCCCCGCCCAGGGCACATCGTTGACGCGGCCGGCGGGCAGGAGGCGCAGGCCATCGGACGCCAACACGAGCGGCGCCATCGCGCCGGCCGGCAGGTTGATGGCCGCCGCGCTGAGGATCGTTTTGAAGACAAATGGTATGACATTCGAGGAGGGAGACATTCCGCCGGCATCGACGGCAAGAACGCGATAGTAGTATTGCGTTCCGCCGGCAGCGGTGCCGTCGCTAAACGTCGTGACGCCGGCCGGGACGAAGAAGCGGACGACATTGGCGGCAAATCCGGCTTCGGTGCTTCGCTCGATCACGAACCCGCTTTCATTGGTCGAGGAGGCATTCCAGGCGAGGAACGCGCCGGCGCCCTGCGCCGCCGAGGAGGATGCCGCCGAGGAATCGTGAATGGCGGATGTGCGAAGCGCGGGCGCATTTTGAGCCGGCGCTGCCGAGACGTTCAGGGATTGCGGGGCGGCGGGCGGGGTGAGCGAGGCGACGTGAAGGGCGCCGCCCGTGTAGGTGGCGACGCTGTAGTAAATCTGGTCGCCGATGGCGACGGCCGCCGCCCCATTGAACTGCGGCGTCTGCCCATCAACGGATGTGGGCGAGATTTGTTCAATCTGATACGTGCCCGCCCCGGTGCCATCGGAGCGCCAGAGGTACTGGCCGTCGGAATAGACGGCCTTGCCGCCCACATTCAGCATGTAGGGGCTGGCCCATACGCTGGTGAGATAGTCGCGGATGCGGACGGTGCCTGCGGCAGTTCCATCGCTCTTCCACAACGCGCCGTCCGTGGTGGATTTCTGCGGGTTAGGCGCGGAGGTCAGGAAATAGGCCGCGCCGTTCACGTCGGTGATATTGAACAGGACGTTCCCACCGGGAGACACCGGATCGTTGGGGACGATATCCGCGATCATCTTTGTCCCGGCGGCCGTTCCATCACTCGTCCAAAGCGCGGCATCAAGATTGGTATTGGACGCGGGGGCGGAGAAGTAGAGCTTCCCGCCGACGTTGGCCAAATCGTAAACCAGTTGCTGTCCGGGCGTATGGAAGCTGGCCAAAACAGCGGCGGTTGTGGATCCCGGATCAACCCGGAACAGCGAGATGTTGCTACCGTAGCCGCCGATTACATACAGGTCGTTGTTCAAATTGAACATCGAAAGCACTGGCACCTGGCCGCCGTCGCCGGCGATGGTGATGTTGGCGACGTTGCCAGCGGCATCGACGCGCGAGAGCGATCCCAGCGCGTTGGCGCTGCCCGGTGACTGGCCGCTCATGAAATAGAAGTATCCTCCCGAGACGGCCGTCATCCCGGGAACGGGCACAAGGGGAAAGTGCGCGGAACCGACGGGCGTGGCGGTCACCCCATCGGTCTTCCAAAGGGAGCCATCAATGTCCACCAGCAGGGTGCCATTCACGCCGCCCAGCGGCAAGGGCGCAAACAGGCCCAGCGTGGTGCCCAGATTGGTGATCCGCGTCGTACCGGCGACGGTGCCGTCCGTCTTCCATAAATCGATGCCCTGGACTTCCGTGTCGCGCGCGGCGAAGTAAAGGATTCCGTTATAAGCGAACGGATTGGCGACAACATCGCCGGAGTAGAGAAGCGTGGTGCCCACGGAGGTTCCATCGGTCACCCAAAGCTGTCTGCCGGTGCCGCTCACGATCGTCTGCGTGTCGGAAATAACCCCTGAGATGAAATATACCTTCGAACCCATGGTCGTCACCCAATCCGGGTGCGCGGGGTCCGGAATGACTCCGATGTCGGCAAGACGCACGGTCCCGGCGGCGGTGCCGTCGTTGGCCCAGATCTGTCCGTTGGAAACAAATGTTACGATTTGGTAATACCGTTCGGCACGGCGATTGATGAGTTTCCCGCACCCCTAACAAACGCCGTATTGCGCCAGCGACGGGTTCGTGGCACGATCCGGGGCCCATGGAACAGGAACTGACGGCCAAGGATGTCCGGGGACTCAAGCACTT
>DASRLH010000200.1:0-10321 GCA_035648595.1 Tepidisphaeraceae bacterium | reverse complement strand
TCGCTGAAAACGGCCCGTTGGCGTGTATGCCAATCCATGAAGATGGCCCACTGACTGGAAAGCCGGATGCGGGAAATCCGCCCGTCCGGTTTGGCGGGAGGGGAGGCCGAAACCAATCGGCCTTCCCTACCCCGATCGTTGAAACGATCTGGGATTCTTTCGGAATTCGGAATTAAGTTCGCTTCTACGCTTCCGCTCCGCGCCGTCCCCGCAGCAAGGCTTCCCGCGCGAAGAGCAGCACGAATTGGGTATTGGTGGTGAGATAGCGTTTCCAAAGCCGGCCCGGCTCCTGGGTCAGGCGGTAGAGCCATTCCAAGCCGCGCTTTTGCATCCAGGCGGGAGCGGTTTTTTTGACGCCGGCATGAAAGTCGAATGCCGCCCCCACGCACAATTGCACGGCTTTAATGGAATCGCGATGCTCGTAGGCGAACCGCTCCTGCTTGGGCGCGCCCAGGCCGATCAAAAGGATGCCCGCTCCGCTGTCGTTGATGCGTTTCACGGCAGCCGCATCCTCGTCAGCGGTGAGGGCGCGATAGGGGGGCGATTCGATGCCGGCGATCTTCAGGGCAGGGAACATCGTCAGCAGATTCGCTTGCAACTTTTCCAAAACCTGTGGCGTGGCGCCGTACAGGTAAATGCCCACGCTCTGTTCCGCCGCGGCTTTGCATACCCGGCGCGTCAGCTCCGGTCCGTACACGCGGTCGCTCAGGCCCGCGCGGTGCAGGAAGTTGAGCGACCAGCGGACGGGCTGGCCATCGGGAGCGACGACGTCGAAGGCGTTGAGGCGGGTGCGATGCGCCGCGTCCTGTACGCCGCACATCACGCAATGCACCGCCGCGAACGTCAGCAAGGCGCGCTGCCCGCGCTGCGCCGCCGCCAATGTCTTGGCGACCACTTCGTCATAGCACGTCGCGCTGACGGCCACGCCAAACATCTCGTGCTTCGCGGGCCATTGAACGGGGAGGGAGGAGGGGGTCATGAGGTTCCTTTAACGTCGAATACAAAAGGATCGAAAGCCAATCGTGGGACGGACGAGGCGCAGCAGCGCTATCTCAGTCTGCTTAAAGCAAGTTTCATGTTGCTATGGCGCTTGACCATAACCGGCCGCCGGCGTGGTCACTTCAGTGACCATGCCAAACCGCTCCAGCTACGTGAAAAACGCTGTAGTTTAGGAAATCATGCGGTGGCGACGGGTTCGATGACCATTGACGTATCACGGGCGTCTCGCTCGTGCCGATTGTGTAAGACTTGCCAGGATCGCGGTTTGCGAACTCCACCCCATCGGCACGGCGAGACGCCCGTGATACGTTGAACAATTCCCACTTCTTCCAGAGCCCACCCATGAGACCCTCTCGAAACGCCCTACCTTGCCCCTTTTCGCAGCAACACCGCCGGCACGGTCCGGATAAGCAGCGACAGGTCGTGAAAGATCGTTCGCCGGCGGATGTACTCCACGTCCATCCGCACCCACTCGGCAAAAGTTACGGTCGAGCGGCCCTTGACCTGCCAGATGCAGGTCAGGCCGGGCGTCACTTGCAGGCGGTGGCGCTGCCAGGGCTCGCAGGCTTCCTGCTCGTCCACCGGCAGGGGGCGCGGGCCGACCAATGACATGTCTCCCTTGAGCACATTCCAAAGCTGCGGGAGCTCGTCGATGCTGGTTTTGCGCAGGATCGCGCCGATGCGCGTGATGCGCGGATCGCCGGCGAGCTTGAATGCCGGGCCGTCCTGCTCGCTGAATTGCCGAAGCTCCTGCTGGCGCTTCTCGGCATTGACCACCATCGTGCGGAATTTGTATATCTGAAAAGGCCGGCCGCCGATTCCCGATCGCAGTTGCCTGAAGATCGCCGGCCCGCGCGACGTGAGCCGAATGCCCAGGGCGGCGGCCAGCATCAGCGGGCCGAATGCGATCAACAGCAACAATGTGCCAACCACGTCAATCGCCCGCTTCCATCGCGGCATCGGAACCACCAGCAGATCGTGCAGGGAAGCCACCGGAATCTCGGCGGCATGATGCGTATTTTCATTCGCGCGCGGCGGTGCGTTTCGGTTCGCTGGCTTTGCGCCGCCGCGCGGGTAGGTGTAGATGATGGCCAAAGGCCGGCGTTCGCGGCGATGGATCATCTGATTGACGCCCTCGGCAAACGCGCGGGCTCCGTCGGCGCCGGTGCCGGGCAGCAAAGCGGCCAGATAGTCGTCGGTGAACCATCCGATCTCGTCGGTCAGGCGGGCGCGCTTCAACATCGTGCGCGCCAGCCGCGCCGCGGATTTGCCTCGGCGTCCGCGCCCCTCGTGCACGCGGAACAGCAGCAGCGACAACTCATCGCCGCCCCGGTCGGCCCGGGCGCACTCGCGGCGAAGCAGGCGCTCCATGATCTGAGGCGAGGCAATCGCATCCGCGAGCCGGGGGGCGTGCGAGCGCTGGGCTTTTTGCGCCGAACCGTTTGAAGCGGCGAGCAACGTTTCGCGTTCGAGGCCGCTGTCGGCAGCCTCGCCGCTGACCCGGTTCCAGCCGATCGATGGGGTGAGGAGACGCGTTGAAGCATTGCCATCCATGCTTAGCAAATAGCCCGTGAATCGACCTGCAACAAATTAAAAAATGTCAAATCTGAATGTGGCGCGAACTTTGGTTCCCCATGTTCCCGAACCGGAATTCCGCGCGCCCGAATCGTTCGTTATGGGACTCAGGCGCACGTCCGAAAATCACGAGCCGCTTTCGGCTTCGAAGCGCGACATCACGTTCGACGGCGTATAGCCCGGCAGGCGGTTGCCGCCGGGCCGAATGAGGCGGAAGGCCTTCTGTCGCCATTCCCCGGGAAGAAGCGCCGCCGCCAGGAAGTTCTGCTTTCGACACGCGAACAGGAATTTTCGCTGAACGTCGCTTAACGGTGCGGCAGGGTCCTGAATGATCAAGCCAAGTTCCTTATCGTTTGCGTGCCGCGTTTGCTCGTGTGCCGTCCGCACTTGCTCGATCAACCCGGCAAAGCGTGCTTCAAGAAGCCGGCGGATAGTGTCGAAATCCCCGCGCATCTCCTCGGGCAGGTCGGGTCGCATCGCGTCCAGATCCTGAACGTTCATCATCGCGTCCCAAAGCGCCAACGGCGTGCAATTGCAGATGAGCCGATGCACCCGGCAGTAAGCTTCCCCCTTCAATTTAGTGCGCAGACCGCTTTGGAAGCGAATGACAAAGCCCTCCTCATCGCGCGTGAGTTGGCCGGCAATCGCCAGCAATTGCTCGAACGATGAACCGGCAATCGCCTGCGTGATACGCAGGCCCGCGGCCTGCGCGACGGCTTGCAGCGCGGGACGCGGAAGCTCATCACCGGCTTCGTCGTACGCGCCCAGCAGCACCAGCCCGGCAAAGTCATAAGGGATTACGATGCGATTCTCTGGATATACAATCTCGGCGAGGTAGGTGACGCCGGGGGTGAGGGCGTCACATTGAACCTGGCCGCGCAGGTAATCGGTCGCCCATTTACCCTGGCCGGAGGTGAGTTGGCCCCGCGTGGTGACGCGCCATTGCCCGCGATGATGAAACACGATTCCCAGAGAGCCGTCGATCTTCGCGGTGGCTTCAAAGGGCTCATCGGGCAGCATGATGCCGCCCTCATTGAAGTTAAAGAACTTTGGGAAGGGCGTCGCGACGACGCGCCGTTCCGCGGGATCGAGAATCAAGCCGCGCGCGATCAGCGAGAATAAATCCCAATGCTGCTCAAACTGGCAGGTGCTGCTATAGGCGTAAAGCTCCAGGCCCGCGTCGCGTGAAACCAGGATGTCGCGGGCTTCCACTCCGCGTGCCAGCCCCTTCCGCAATACATCATACGCCATGCGCCGGGCGGGATGGCGGCCCAGCAGTTCCTTCAAAAGTGTGGGATCGAGCGGCATTTGAGAATTGAAATTGTGAAAAGTACAATTATTGCGAACAACTTGGGCGTGGTCACTTTAGTGACCATGCGCAAGCCGCTGCGATTGGCCGTCAGCAAAAACCGCATCACTTCCTCTGATAGCGCCTATAAGGCACCCCCTCCAGAAACGCCTTCAATTCCAGCGCCCGTTTCACTCCCCGGTCTGCATGGTCACTGAAGTGACCACGCCAAAAGGCAACCTCACATCCTTTCGGGCGCGACGAGGTCTTCGTAGGTTTCGCGGCGCCGGATGATGCGGTAGGAATCACCCTCCACCAGCACCTCGGGCACGCGGGGCCGGTTGTTGTAGTTGCTGCTCATGGCAAACCCGTAAGCCCCGGCCGTGAAGACGGCCAGCAGGTCGCCGCGATTGGTGCGGGGCAGCGGGCGGTCCTGGGCCAGATAATCGCCGCTCTCGCAGATCGGGCCGACCACGTCCACCGTTTCCCCATTCACGGGCGCGCGCTCTTCGTGGCGGGCGTCGAGGATATTGTCGCCGTCAGGCCGGGCGGGCCAGATGAAGTGATACGAATCATAAAGCGTGGGCCGGATCAGGTCATTCATGCCCGCGTCCACGATGATGAATTGCTTGTTTCCGCCGGTCTTGCGATACAACACGCGCGTCAACAATATCCCCGCGTTCCCCACGATATACCGCCCCGGCTCCAGGGCGATCCGATATGGCTTGCCCTGAATCAACGGCATCAACGCCCGCGCATGCTCGGTCACGGGCAATGCCTGGGCCGGGTTTTTGTAGTTGACGGCAAACCCGCCGCCCAGATCGAGCCATTCGATTTTGTGCCCGCGATCGGTCAGCCGGTCAATCAGTTGCGTCGCCTTGCTCACCGCGTCCACGTACGGCTGAATCTCATACACCGGCGAGCCGATGTGCAGGTGCAGCCCGCCGATGCGCAGGTTTTTCAGGTTGCGGTATTGCTCAAAGACGCGCTCGGCTCGGTCGATGTCCACCCCAAACTTGGTTTCCTTCTTGCCGGTCGTCGTCTTGATATGCGTTTTGGGATCGACATCCGGATTGATCCGCAGGGCGCCGACGGCTTTCTTTCCCATCCGGCCCGCGATGCGGTCGATGTTCTCGATCTCCGCTTCGGATTCGATGTTAAACGCCGCGATGTTGGCGTTGAGCGCCTCGACGATCTCCTGATCGGTCTTCCCGACGCCGGCATAAATGATCTTCCGCGGATCGCCGCCGGCTTGCATCGCGCGGTACAATTCCCCGCCGCTGGTCACGTCAAACCCGCATCCCTCGGCGGCCAGCACTTTGCACAAATTGATGTTGCCGCAGCTTTTGATTGAGTAGCAGATTGTTGCATTCACCGGGCCAAAGGCCTGAGCCAACTGCCGATAATGATGAAGCACGGTCGCCTTGGAATAAACATAAGCCGGCGTCCCCACCTGGGCCGCGATCGTCTCCGCGGGGACGCCTTCGCAATAGAGTTCGCCGTTCTTGTAGGTGAAGAAATCCATGTGCCTTGATTCAGTAATTGCAAATTCGCGGGAGTTGAACCCCGCCCCTGAAAATCGCAGAATACGGCTTGCCGATTGAATTGTCACGCGGCAACAAGACGTCGTAAACCTGAATCCGCGCGGCCGCAAGCGTGGCCGCCAATGAAACGTGTCAATGCGGTTGACGAATGGCTGGCCGCAAACCTACGCGGGCTGGGCCTGTAATCGCGGTGGCTCCGGCGCCGCCTCGCGCGTGCGATCGTAGCCATCGACGGTGCGAATGAGATCGATCAGGGAAAGGACGTCGCGGCGAATGGATTCAAGGTCCGCCTGGGCCATGATGCGGCTTTCGGCGCGGGCGGCTTGTTCGGTGATGGTCGGAAAGCCGTAGCCTCCGCCGGCGCCTTTGAGTTGATGCACCGCCTGGCGAAGAGCCGTCAAATCCTCTACTTGTAATAGCGATGTGATGGTGCAAACGCGTTCGGGCAGGCGGTCGATGAATTTGTCCAAAAGCCGCTTGACGCTCGGCTCATTCTCCAGTTGGCTGCGAAGACCGATGGCCGCGCCCGACGGCGCGGTCGGACCCGCGCCCGACGGCGAGGCTGGGGCGACGGCAAGCGCTGGGGCCGGGTGCCCCGTCCCGGTCGGCGCCTCTTGCGGCGCTTCGGATTGCACACGAAGAGGGGGTTGTGCCACGGCCTTTAGGAACTTTGAGCAGGCGCGCAGCAATTGTGAGCGGGAGAGCGGCTTGGCCAGGTAATCGGTGCAGCCGGCTTCCAGGCAGCGGACGCGGTCCTCGGCCATTGCGTTGGCCGTCAGGGCGACGATCGGCAAGGTAATGCCCAGTTGCCGCAGAGCCCGCGTGGCTTCATAGCCGTCGAGTTCCGGCATCTGCATGTCCATCAGCACCAGATCAAATGTCTGGGCCTGCACCTGCTCGACGGCCTGTCGGCCATTCACGGCGATTGCCACCTCAAGGCCGGCTTTGCGAAGATGGGTGGCGATGAGATGTTGATTGTCCTCGCCGTCCTCGGCCAGCAGCACGCGCCCCGTGAGGCACTGGTCTTCGACAAACTGTTGATCGGCGCCGATGAACAGGTCGTCGGCATTAAGATCGGAGATCAGCGAGACGTCCTGGCGCAGCCCGCCGTCCAGATGAAAGGTGAAGCTGCTTCCTTCGCCGGCGGAGGATCGGACGGCGATGTCGCCTCCCAGAAGCCGGGCCAGTCGCTTGCTGATGGTCAGGCCCAGCCCCGTGCCGCCGAAACGGCGCGTGGTGGAGGCGTCGGCCTGGGTGAAGGGCTGGAAGAGCCGGGCTATCTGATCGGGCGTCATTCCGATGCCGCTGTCGCTCACCTCAAAGTGGATCGTGTGGCGGAAGTACGATATCTCACGCCAGATCCTCAGTTTCACGCGGCCCGCTTCGGTGAACTTGATGGCGTTGCCCATCAGATTCACCAGGACCTGCTTGGTTCTGAGTGTGTCGGTCTCGATGACCGATGGGATCTCTCCCTCGAAAGCCACCTGAAACTCCAAACCCTTCTTGATGGCCCAGGGCCGGGTGAGGCCGATTACATCGGCGATGAGCTGCGGCAGCGGGCAGGGGAGCTTCTCCACCGTGACCTTCTGCGCCTCGATCTTGGAGATATCCAGCAGGTCGTTGATGATCGCCAGCAAATGCTCGCCGTTGCGGCGGATGGTCTGTGCGCAACTGCGACGATCGGCGGGGCTTTGATCGGCGTCCAGCATCATCTCCGCGTAACCCAGAATCGCCGTCATCGGGGTGCGCAATTCGTGGCTGGTGTTCGCCAGGAACGCGCTCTTGGAGAGGTTGGCCAATTCGGCCTGCTCGCGCGCCTTGTTGACCTCTTCCTCGGCCAGTTTACGGGCGGTGATGTTGTCATGGGAGATGACCAGGCGGGCGCCGTGCTTGTCGCGGGTGGATTGCTCGCCGGGGAAGCGGGTGACCCGTCCCACGAACCATTGCCGCTCCGTGGGGGTGTGGGCGGGATACTCGATGGTGAATTCGTCGGCTTTTCCCGCCAGGACGGCCCGCACCCCGCCGGCCAGGGCCGTTGCCTCGCCCCGATTGCGCCCCGCTGCCGCGTCGCAAGCCATCAGGTAGTTCATCCCCTCGCAGACACGTTCGACCGCAACCGGACTGCCCGCTGCGAATTCGCGCCAGGCGTGGTTGGTCGCCAGCACGATGCCACTTTCATCAAGGATGGCGATATGCGTGGGAAGCGCATCGACCGTCGAGCGGGCGAACTGCGCATTATGCCGCAACATCTGCTCGGTCTCGCGACGGCGGCGTATGAAGCGGTGAAAGGCCCAATTGGCCGCCACCAGCACCAAAAACTCGAACATGATCAGCGACAGCGAAACCAAACGGCTTGAGAAGTTGTCGCGGCCTCGCTCGCTGTAATACGACACCAGCCGGATGATGATCAGGCTGCCCAGAAACAAGCGGAAGCCAAACGCCACCGCCTGATCCATCGCGCGCCCGTCGCTGTTACGCTTTTTCACCAAGACAGCTCCTACTCGCCACGATCCGGGGAATCCCTTTTCGTATCGGGTGGTGGAGGGAGCGGGTTGATGAGCGGCAGGAGGTTTGTAACTCTAAATATTCTTGCGCGATCGCGCGATGTTGACGTGCCGCGGCAACGAGCCGCGTCCGAAGTCGCAATTCAGCGGATTGTTCCCATGCGTGGTATCGGATTTTCTAACGTGACACGGGCGTCCCGCCCGTGCCGATGGCGGGAAAGTAGGGAAAATTCATTCATCCCGGTTCCATGCAACACGCACGGGCGGGACGCCCGTGTCACGATTGATCTCGCATATTCCCGCTCAGCGACCCACCTTGTCGCGGCGATTCACGAACGGCGCGTAGTCGCGCACTGCTATTTTAGTAAAGGGAGCAATTATCGGACGTTGCTCACCACATAACCGGCATATTCGGCCCTGCCGGTCCTAGCGAATTTATCCGGTCGTTGCGGGGGGCGGGCTTGTGATTGACCAGTGGCGGCAAGCCCCGAATGATGAATCAACTTATGGTCTACCGCCCCAGCAAGACCCGGCGTTTTGACTTCCCGCCGGGGCGGATCGTTGCCGGCAAATACCAGATCGTCGCCCAACTGGGCAGCGGCTACGAGGGCGAGGTTTACGCGATTGTCGAGCGCGTGACCGGCATTCGGCGGGCCGCGAAATTCTATTACCCGCACCGCGATCCCAGCGGCAAGGCCGCCATCGTCTACGCCCGCAAGCTCGACGCCCTGCGCCACTGCCCGATCCTCATGCAGTACCATCACCAGGAGATCGCGTACTTCAAACGCCAGAAGGTCATGGTCGTGATCAGCGAACTGGTCGAGGGGCAGAAACTCAGCGCGTTTATGGCTCAGCAGCCCGGCCAATGCCTCAGCACCTTCGAGGCCCTGCATGTGCTGCATGTGCTGGCCAAAGGCATCGCGCCCATTCACGAGCGCGGCGAATATCACGGCGACATTCACGATGACAACATCATGGTCCGCCGACAGGGCATCGGGTTCCAGGTGAAACTGCTCGATTTCTTCGATCTGGGAAGGCCCACCAAAAGCAAAATTCACAAGGACGTGCTCAACCTCGTGCAGGTTTTTCATACCCTCGTCGGCGGCCGGCATCGGTACGCCGAGCAGCCCAAAGTCGTCAAGGACATCGTGCGGGGCCTCAAGGATTCGCTCATTCTCGAACGCTTCCAAAGCGCCGGGGACATCCAGCGGCATCTGGAAAATCTGGAGTGGGGGACGCCGGATATCGCCCTTCGCGCAACTGCGGGCTTGGTTTCCCCCAGGGTGTATCCGGTTCCCGCGAGGCAATCCGCGCATCCGTCGCCTTGACATTCCCGACCGTGGGCCGGTATCACGATTGCCCATGTGCAACCGGGTGTGGGCGATTTGGGCGGCAATCGGGCTGTCGGCGGGAGCCGCGGGCGCGCAGCCGGCGCCGACGACCGAGCATCTGATCTCACTTGTGCGCGAATCGCCCGCGCCCGAGGAGGGTGCATACCGGCCATTAAGCCTGTCCCTCGTCGATGAGCCGGGCGATGTTTATCCGCAGATCATGCCGTCGCGCCAGGAGGAGGGCGTCAATGGCGGGGGCGTCCATTTTGACCTTGATTTTGACTGGCTCTCGCGCTACGTCTATCGCGGCATCGATCAGGGCACGATTCGCAACCGGCCCGAAAACGCCGAGCAATTCAACGGCATCGCCGAGTTTGATCTGGGAAAGCTGCCCCATCCGTTCATCGGGCTCTTCGCCAATATCTTCAGCACCGATCCGGTTTCCCGATTCGAGGAAGTGCGCCCCTATTTCGGCCTGGACTGGAACCTCAAGCCGATCAAATTCACCGGCGGATTCATCAGCTACATCTATCCTAATAGAAAATTGCTCGATACGCAGGAAGTGTACGGCCAGATCACCTTTGACGATTCGCTGCTGTTCCACACCGAGCGCCCGATGTTTTCACCCTACATCTACGGGGCATACGATCTGGACCGATACAAGGGATTTTACCTTGAGGCCGGCGTCACGCACGATTTTCCGTTTGACGACTGGGGCGTGACGATTTCGCCCTATGCCAAGGTCGCGTATGTGATCAGCCAGCCCCATTTCGCGCTGGACCCGGGCCTGCGGGACTACGGGCTGCAGCACTACGAGCTGGGCGTGGTGGGGACGCTGTCACTCAATCACGTATTCAACCTGGGCGGCCGCTACGGCGACTGGAGCGTCGAAGGCTATCTGCGCTACACCGACGGCCTTGATGACCGCCTGCGTGCCGACACGCTCATCTGGGGCGGCGTGGGATTGAATTTCAGGTATTAGACGCTGCCACCCTGCGCTCGCCCGGAGTATGCGGCCGAATTGAGTGCGAATTCGCGAGTGAGCGCATTGGGTTCCTGTTGCGCCATCCCCTCCCCTGG
>DASRLH010000199.1:0-2282 GCA_035648595.1 Tepidisphaeraceae bacterium | reverse complement strand
TCGCTGAAAACGGCCCGTTGGCGTGTATGCCAATCCATGAAGATGGCCCACTGACTGGAAAGCCGGATGCGGGAAATCCGCCCGTCCGGTTTGGCGGGAGGGGAGGCCGAAACCAATCGGCCTTCCCTACCCCGATCGTTGCGAATTCTAAAAACCACGAATGGCATCGCCGAAGGCCCACGGGTGTTTCCGAAATCCGCCACCAGCCTCACCCAGCGGCGGGACGCGTAACTCGCGCCCAGCCGCTCCTTTTTTGCTACAACTGCCCCGATGCTGATCCTCGGCATCGAATCCACCTGCGACGAGACGGCAGCGGCGCTGGTTGCCGATGGGCATGTCGTGCGCTCCAACATCGTCGCCACGCAGGTGGAATTGCACGCCAAATACCGAGGCGTGGTCCCGGAGATCGCCTGCCGGGCGCATATCGAAAACATCCTGCCGGTAATTGGCGAATCGCTGTCAAAGGCAGGCGTGGCGCCGGGCGATTTCTCTACCGTTGGCGCGATCGCGGTGGCGCATCGGCCCGGGTTGATCGGTTCACTATTGATCGGCGTAACCGCCGCCAAAACGCTCGCCTGGGCGCTGGGCAAGCCGTTGATCGGCGTCGATCATGTGCATGCCCACCTCTACAGCGTCGTGCTTGAAAGCAACCGCCAGCCCTTGATGCCGGCCATCGGACTTGTTTGCAGCGGCGGACATACCGCCCTCTATCGCGTGGGCCATTGGCTCGACGTGCAACTCATCGGCTCGACCATAGACGATGCCATCGGCGAAGCCTACGACAAAGTCGCCACCGTCCTTGGCCTTGGCTATCCCGGCGGCCCAATCCTCGACACGCTGGCCGCCAGCGGCAATCCCAGGGCGATCCGCTTCCCGCGCACACTCCTGGGCCGCGAGTCGCTCGATTTCTCCTTCAGCGGCCTAAAGACCGCCGTCCTGTATCATGTGCGCGGCGTGCCAAGACGCGGCCAAAACGTAAAAAGCCTGGACTTCAGGCCGCAACCCGCCGGGCAACAACTGCATGACATCGCCGCGAGCTTTCAGGCCGCGTGCATCGATGTGATCGTGGAAAAGCTCAAGCGCGCCGCGCGGCAAACGGGAGCCAAATCGATCATCATCGGCGGCGGTGTTTCCGCCAACAAGGGATTGCGCGCGGCACTGTCCAACTTCCATGTGCCCGTCGCCTTCCCGCCGCTGCAATACTGCACCGACAACGCCGCCATGTCCGCCGGCCTGGCACACGTATACGCCGACGCCGGCCGCGTCAGCGATCTGGCTCTCGATGCCATCCCTTACAGCCAGTTCGCGCGGTAACAATCCATGCCACCTCTCGTGGGCGCTAGAATATGCATAATTAAACACAAAGGCACAAAGTCACAAAGAAAAGCAAAACAGAAAATATCTCCCCGCGACGGTCGCGCCCATATACGGAGGGGAAGGTCAAAGAATGGGGAGCTACTTCTTTGTGTCTTTGTGCCTTTGTGGTGAATTCAGCGGATGCCCCGGCCCAGGCTATTCGCTCATCGGTGACTGAAGTGCTCCGACTTGCTGGTCGGTTAACTCATGCCATTTGCCATCGGCTTCGCGTTGCCAGGCGTGTCCGCCGGTGGCTTCGCTGGAGACCCAGACGCGGTCCTGCGCGTCCCAGGCGATGCTCCAGCGGGCATCGGGAATGGCATCCGTCAGGTGCTCGTCGAGAAGCAGTCCCCCGGCATCGCGCACCTTGAATGTGACGTGCTCGTTTCGAGCCGTGTCGGTAAATGAGTGGGCAATTTCCGCCTGTAGCACGAATTTGCCATCCGCGGAACGGGCCGGCGGCGCGATGGATTCATTGGATTGATGCCAGCTCCACCCCAGCATGAAAATTCCCACGATCGGAACGAACACCATCGCCCCCCCAATCACCCCCGCCGCCAGCAGCATTTTTCGCGCGTCCCGCTTCATACGAAATCCCGTGGCGTCGGTAATTCACCAATTGAGCCTGGCGCTTCGCCAAATAGAATTAGCGCAAAGTCCGCAAAGGCGCGGAGTCGCGGAGGATAGTTCAACGTTCTCCCACAAGACGTTTAAATCAATGTCCATTCGTTGGTTGGAGATTGATCCCAAGCCAATTCAACCTTTTCACCCTTCACGGCTCCGCGCCTTCAAGGATATCATGCAGTCTCTGGTTTTTTTGGCAAGATTTCCAGGTGATTTATGCCGCTTGTGATAGTTTTTCGATTTTTGCCTCGCGTGCCGCGTGTAGGGCGGCGGTCACCTGCCGTCCTTTGTCGCTCATCATG
>DASRLH010000198.1:0-5591 GCA_035648595.1 Tepidisphaeraceae bacterium | reverse complement strand
AACCCGCCCCGTCCGCGCGCGTATCATTTATCGCCGCGAGATGTGAACGTGGCGACTGGATTTCTGGCAACAGAGGGAAACAGCAATGAAGTTGGCGAAGTTATTGACGGTTGGCGCGGGGCTGCTGCTTGGCGTGTGCGTACAGGCGCGGTCGGCGGACAAGGTGGATTTTGCAAAGCAGATCGAGCCGATCTTTTCCCAGACCTGCTTCAAATGCCACGCCGGCGCAAAGCACAAGGGAAGCCTCAAGCTCGACAGCCTGGAGGCCATCCGCAAGGGCGGCAAAGACGCCAAGGACAAGGTCGTTGTCGCCGGCCAGCCCGACAAGAGCGACCTGTATCATCGCATCTCATTGCCGGAAGATGATGACGACGTGATGCCGCCCTCGGACAAGGCCAAGCATCTGACCAAGGAGCAGGTCGGCCTGATTAAGGAATGGATCGCGCAGGGGGCGGAGTTTGGCGCCTGGAAGGAATCGAAGGTAACAGCCTCCGCCGACGGCAAACCCGACTCCAGCACCACCCAAGCCGCCGCGCCGGCGGACACGGATGGCCCAAAGGAAATCGTGCTGCCAACGGTCGCCGCCGGCGACGCGGGCGCGATTGAGAAGCTCCGCCAGGCCGGCGCGCTGTGCCTGCCGCTGGCACAGGGAACCAACCTGCTGTCGGTGGAGTTTACCTCCAACGCCAACCAAATCACCGACCAGCAGCTCGCCCTGCTCGATCCCCTGGCGGCACAGGTCTACGACCTGAATCTGGCCAACACAAAAGTCACCGACAACGGCCTCAAGTCGCTGGAAGGAATGAAAAACCTGCACCGCCTGCATCTGGAGAAAACGCCGATCACCGACGGCGGGCTGGTCCATCTCAAGGGCCTCACGGGCCTGGAATATCTCAACCTGTACAACACCGCCGTGACCGACGCGGGGCTGACTCAGCTCGATGGGCTTAAGTCGCTCAAGAACGTGTACCTCTGGCAATCAAAGGTGACCGAATCCGGCGCCAAAGACCTGAAGAAGGCGTTGCCGCAGGTGGCGGTGGACATGGGGTGGAAAGAGCCGGGGAAATAGCTCAACGCGGCGAGCCCGAAACCGAAACAGAGAGGGAGCCACGAATGGATACGAATGGATACGAACGCACACGAATGAAGATTCACAAGCATTACCGATTTTGGTCGAGCTTGGCCTGCTTGTCGGCCCGGTCAATCTCCATTGCATGACGTTTATAGGCCCTGCGGCAAATTTCAATCAGCGCGAAGTGTTTTGGCGAGCCGAAGTCCACGGTGGACAGCGCCGCGAGCGAAGTGGGTTCCACAGACACAGATAAAGCAGCCGGAGCGGCGGCGCCCGCGAGCGGAAGAAGAAACGCATACGTTACTGGATGGGCGGAGGTGGCAACGGCTTGGATGATGGTGTCTGGGTCATCCAAGAGGTTTTTTTCGATCGCCCGGTCCATTCCCCGGCGGCTGCGAAGGTGGCTCAGCAATCGGAGAAGGCCATCGGGCTTCGAGGCGATGGCCGCGTGGTGGCGGGCATCCTGGATTTCTTCAAGGAGCGCGATGTCCCGCCAATCCGATTCGCGTTGGGTCTCCTTGCTCCTCATCAAGTCGGCGATGGACAGAAAGGCGACTTGTCCACCGCCATAGATGCCCACCTCCGCGCGGGCATTGAGCGATTTGAAATCCCCCAGGAGGTGGTTGCGAATCCAGAACTCCAACCACTCTTCACGGCCATCGGGCAAGCGGCCGATTTCGAAGCGGGCGAAGTCGCGGCTTCTCCATACCGGTTCCTCGCGGACCGGGCCCAGCGCCTCGATTCGCGGCAGCCGCAGCCGCAGTTCGTCAGGGGTGGCAACAGAAGTCACGAGGTCGAAATCGGCGGTGTTGCGGTCGATTCCGTAGTAGCGGACGGCGTGCCCGCCCATGACCAATGTCTCGATCCCGGCGTCTTGAAGCGAACGCGCGATGAAGGCAAGTTTTTGGTCGGGCGTCATCACAGGGAGTCCTCCCAGCGTCGGCTGCCATGCGACATCAGGAGCTTCACGGCCTCGTGCCGCTCGAACGCCTTGTCGTCCAATTCGACGGCAAGGCGCGCCAGGTCCGGCAAATGGGCATCGAGAAACATTTCCTCGGCCTCGGATGCGGTCAATGCCTGCCCGCCAAGCAATAGCTCGTCGATCTCAGAGTGGACGGATTCTGACGGGATTGGCCTGGCCATGGCCCAAGTCTACCACGATTTGCACGATCTCAGCGAGATTAAACGCCCACGGCCTGGATTAGTGGTAGTCGGCTCCGCACCCATTTACCCGCAGGGTTCGTCCGCGGCGCCCCTCTACCATCCATTTCTTCCTTCGCTATACTCCCCGCACCCCAATGTCCCCTGAACCGGCCGCTGCCGCTGGCGCGTACTGTACTCTTGGCGGAGTAGGAGCGCCGGCCGCGGTGAAGGGAGGCGTTGGGTGTGGAGGATTCAATGATGCCGCGCCCGCCCGCCGCGTCCAGACGGACGATGGCCGCCTTTCTCGTATCATTTTGCGCCCTGGTTTTGTTTGCCGCGCCTGCGCGGGCAACCGAGGCGGTGCAGATAGATGCCAATACCGCGCACGTCAACTCCGGCGATACCGCCTGGATGCTCACCAGCGCCGCGCTGGTCCTGATGATGACCGGGCCGGGGCTGGCGCTGTTTTATTCGGGCTTGGTGCGCCGCAAGAACGTGCTGGGCACGATGATGCAGAGCTTCATCCTGATGGCAGTCGTCAGCGTGCTCTGGGCGATCGTCGGCTACAGCCTGGCGTTTGACGTGGGCAATCCTGTGATCGGCGGGTTCCGCTTCGCATTTCTGCGCGATGTTACGCTCAGCCATACCACCGGCCTGCCGGTCGGCCCGTGCGAATACGCCTCCACCATTCCGCACAGCACCTGGATGGCGTATCAGATGATGTTCGCCGTCATCACACCGGCGTTGATCTGCGGCGCGTATGCCGAGCGGATGAAATTCAGCTCGATGCTGATCTTCTCCTCGCTTTGGCTATTGGGCGTTTATTGCCCGATGGCGCACATGGTCTGGGGCAAGGGCGGATTGTTTAACATCGGCGTTGGAAGCGTGCCGGCGGGGCGGTTTGCCGCTTTGGATTTCGCCGGCGGAACCGTCGTGCATATCAGTTCCGGCGTCTCCGCGCTGGTCTGCGCGCTGGTGCTGGGCCGCCGGCGCGGCTACGGCCGCGTGCCCATGCCGCCGCACAGCGTGGTGCTTTCCGTGATCGGGGCGGCATTGCTGTGGGTCGGCTGGTTCGGTTTCAACGGCGGCAGCGCCCTGGCTTCCAACGGCCTGGCCAGCAGTGCCTTTTGCGCCACGCACTTCGCCGCCGCGGCTGCCGCGCTGGGGTGGATGTTTATCGAGTGGATCAAGAGCGGCAAGCCCACCGTCCTGGGCGCGATCTCCGGCGCGGTGGCCGGGCTGGTGGTCATTACACCCGCCAGCGGATTCACAACGCCCATGTACGCGCTGCTCATGGGATTCGTCGGCGGGATCGTCTGCTTCTTTGCCGCGACGACGCTGAAACATCTTTTCGGCTACGATGATTCACTCGACGCCTTCGGCGTTCACGGCATCGGCGGAACCGTCGGCGCCCTGCTCACCGGCGTCTTCGCGGTTGCCGCCATCAACCCCGGCGTCAACGTCGGCGGCGCCGTCGAGGGCAACGGCCATCAGGTCATCAGCCAGTGTCTTGTCGTGCTGCTCACCTATGGCATTGCCGCCGTCGGATCGTTCATCCTCCTGCAAATCACCAGCCTCCTCACCGGCGGCCTGCGCCTGCGCGAGGCGGACGAATACGACGGCCTGGACATCACCCAGCACGGCGAGAGCGGCTACAACTTCGAGGAATCCTTCCCCGCCACCGTCATGGAAGACGACGGCCCCACCATCCGCCACGGCCACGCCCATGCGCACTAACGCCTGGCTTCGGTGGTGGAAGCGGGGCGCGGAATCAGAAATGGAGGGAGGCGTGACCGTTTCGGGTTCCGCCCGCTTCCGCACGGACAGCGCGGTCAGTGAAGCGACGGGGACGTCGCTTCTACGACAGCCCCGATTCGTCTCGGGTCGTGACACCGCCGCCGGTTATCGTAGAAGCGGCGTCCCGCCGCTTTTTCCGTCGGCAGCGCGGTCAGTGAAGCGACGGGACGTCGCTTCTACGCCAGCCGGGATTCTTCTCGGGTCGAGACACCGCCGCCCGGTTATCGTAGAAGCGGCGTCCCGCCGCTTTTTGCCGTCGGCAGCGCGATCAGTGAAGCGACGGGGACGTCGCTTCTACGCCAGCCACGATTCTTCTCGGGTCGTGACACCGCCGCCCGGTTATCGTAGAAGCGGCGTCCCGCCGCTTTTTGCCGTCGGCAGCGCGATCGTGAAGCGACGGGGACGTCGCTTCCACGACAGCCGGGATTCTTCTCAGGTCGTTACACCGCCGCCAGTTATCGTAGAAGCGGCGTCCCCGCCGCTTTTTCCGTCGGCAGCGCGATCAGTGAAGCGACGGGGACGTCGCTTCTACGACAGCCGGGATTCTTCTCGGGTCGTGACACCGCCGTCCGGTTATCGTAGAAGCGGCGTCCCCGCCGCTTTTTGCCGTCGGCAGCGCGATCAGTGAAGCGACGGGGACGTCGCTTCTACGCCAGCCACGATTCTTCTCGGGTCGAGACACTGCCGCCGGTTATCGTAGAAGCGGCGTCCCGCCGCTTTTTGCCGTCGGCAGCGCGATCGTGAAGCGACGGGGACGTCGCTTCCACGACAGCCGGGATTCTTCTCGGATCGTGACCCCGCCGCCGGTTATCGTAGAAGCGGCGTCCCCGCCGCTTTTTCCGTCGGCAGCGCGATCATGAAGCGCCATTCTTCGGCGCTTCACTCGCGCCCATTTCGGCGATACACTGTTGGTCTCTTGGAGGCTTTGGTCATGCCGCCTCTTCCGCCGAGGATTGAATGCCCGGATTGCCGGGGACGCGGTTGCGTCCTGTTGCTGATCCGCACGGTGCCCTGCACCAAGTGCGGCGGCAAGGGCGTGCTGCCGTCCTCTGTCCTCGATATCCCGGTGAGTCATCTGGCCATCAGCATCCGCGCCAAAAGCGGGCTTCGCCATCTCAAGGTGGCAACGCTCCGCGAAGTCGTCCGCCTCACCGAACGCGATCTGCGCGCCTCCAAGGATTTGGGCGAGTTGGCCATCGCGGAAGTCAAAAAAGCGCTGGCGGAACTGGGACTGTCACTGCGGCCCATCGAGCCGGCCGCGGCGGGTAAGCCGTGACAGTAGAAGCGCCGTCCCCGCCGCTTTCCGCGCGGGCTGCGCGAACAGTGAAGCGACGGGGACGTCGCTTCTGCTGCTGCTTGACCGCCGCGCCCCCTCTGGCGCCCCCGATAATGCGGGTCGCGCGGCCGGAAACGGGGGCAGGTTTACACTCTGCGACAGTTTGTTAATGCCGTTCGGCACGGCGATTGATGGCGGGGCGGCGATCCTAACAAAAGCCGTATTGCGCTGGCGGCGGGTTCGTGGCACGATCCGGGACGATGGAACAGGAACTACAGGACAAGGACGTCCGGGGACTTAAGC
>DASRLH010000197.1:0-3319 GCA_035648595.1 Tepidisphaeraceae bacterium | reverse complement strand
GCGGAGAGGTGGACCTGGGCGGGGCGGTCACCGGCAATAATTCCATGACCGTGGATGGGACAAGCGCCCTTGGTGTCGCCAACATTACCAAGTTCGATGGCACCAGTCTCATTGCGTCGCGTCCGTTGACCTTCACATCCGGGACGGAGGTGGTTGATTCGAGTCTGACCGCCAAGGGTGTAACGCTCTCGTTTCCCGCTGCCACGACGCTGGTCCGCGACAACCTCACCGCCAGCACAGCCGGTCAACTCCTATTCCCGGCCGCCACCAGTTACTCCAACAGCAGTACGGGCAACGGCTATTCGATCCAGGCCAGTGGGACCGGCAGCCGCATTAATCTCGCCTCTCTGACAAGTTTCGCCGGCAGTTCCGGGCGGTATCCGTACGGAACCACCAACGTCACCGCCGACACCGGCGGAGAGATCGACCTGGCCGGGCAGATTGGCGGCGGAGTCACAATTACAAGCGACGGAGCTGCAAGTGCATTAAACTTCCATACGACGACCAGCTTTACTGGAAATCCAACCATCACTTCCAAAAACAACGGCCCGATCTATAACTATGGCAGCTTCTCCACCGATAACGTAACAATCAACTTAACTGGTTCCACGCTAACCAACCAGCCCGGCGCCGTGATTTACGGATCAGGAACGATCACCGGCAATCTGAGCAATGCCGGTTATGTTGCCCCCGGCGCATCGCCGTTTGACGCGGCGGGAAAGCTCACGGTCATCGGCGATTACTCCCAGACCTCCTCCGGCGCGTTTCGCGCGGAACTGGGAGGGACCACGTTCGGCACCCTCTACGATCGCCTGAGCGTGACCGGCACGGCAAACTTGGCCGGGACGGAGGACATCTATTCGATCGGCGGGTACCTGCCGACGGCGGGCGATCTTTTCATTACGGTGCTGGCCGCGAACGTCACGGGCACGTTCTCATCACTCACCGGCAACAATTTTGGAAACGGCGTCGGCGTGACGCCAATCTATAACGCCAATGAGGGGGTGCTGACAGCCGAAGCGATGCCCGCGATTGCGACACTTTCCATCAATGGCGGGGCCGCGCAACGATCGATGGATACGCTGCTCACGGTCAAGTTCAGCCAGGCAATTGCGTTGAACAGCGCGATGTCCCTGCTTCGACGGGCGAACGATGGAGGGGCGCCGACTGCCATGACGTTTGCTTCAAGCAGCCCGGACGGCGGCGTCACCTGGAACCTGACTTTCCCCAACGCGATCACTGGCTCGTTGCCGGACGGTGTTTACGACTTGACGATCGATGGATCGGCGGTGACGCTGGCCAGTAATGGTCAGGCTTTGGGAAATGGAAGCCAGCGGTTCACTTTTCATCGGCTGTTCGGCGATATTAATGGGGATGGAACGGTCAATCTGACCGATTACCGGCTGTTCAAGAATGCCTTCCTGACCACCAACACCGATCCGAATTGGAACGTCGAATTCGATTATAATGGCGATGGCGTCGTAAACTTGGTCGACTACCGGGCGTTTAAGGCCAATTACCTCAAGGCGTTCATGTATTCAGGCGTCGGGGCCACAACGAATGCGCAAGCAGACGCGCGATTCGCCTTGCGGAGCCGGCGAACGCGGTGAACTCAATCCGCCGCGAAATCAAAGACGGCACGCCGACCGAATAACAGCGATGGCGGGATCATATCCTGCCGATAAATGGAGGCGTGGTGTTATTGCGCTCCCGGCAGATATCATGCATGGTGGTGCTGTATCGGAATTTGGGATTCGCGTGTTGTCGAGGTCTGCCGCGTGATAGCTTGCGACGCATCATCCAAAACCGCCTCGGCGTTAGGCTTGACGCGGGCGGATCAGCCGCAGGCGGGGCCTCGGCGGGTGTTGCAGCTTGACATTTTGCGCGGGCTGGCGGTGCTGCTGGTGCTGTTTCGCCATCCGGCGATCGGCGCGCAGCATGCGCGGTCGCGCACCTGTGAGCGGATCGCCACGGCGCTCTACACATTCGGCTGGACGGGGGTCGATCTGTTTTTCGTGCTCAGCGGGTTCTTGATCGGGGGGTTGCTGTTCCGCGAAATTCGGCTGCATGGCCGGCTGGACGTGCGGCGTTTCCTGGTGCGGCGCGGATTCAAGATATGGCCTTCCTACTTTCTGTTGATCGCCGTCGCGATGGCCGCCGATGCGTATCATGCCGGCTGGCATCATGCGTGGATTGTCGCATGGCCGAACTGGGTTCATCTGCAAAACTACGTCTTTCCGCCATCGCCCAATCCGATGCTGCGGGGGCAGACGTGGTCGTTGGCGGTTGAAGAGCATTTTTACCTGGTGCTGCCGATCATCCTCCTGCTGGCGCCGCTGCGCCGGCGCGACGGGAAGGTTCAGGCGATTCCGCTAATTCCCTGGCTGGCGCTGGCGGTGTCGATTCTTTGCCTGGGCCTTCGCCTGCACAACTGGGGCCGCACGTATCACGATTGGACTAACACATTTCCCACGCACCTGCGGATGGACGGATTGCTGTTTGGCGTGCTGCTGGCGTACGTCTTCAACTTTTACCCGGCGACCCTCGCCCGCATTGGAACCTACCGCAAAACCCTGATGCTCGTCGGCCTGGCGCTGGTGCTGCCGATGATGAAGCTGGATTTGAACCTGCATCCATTCGTCTCCACCATCGGCTTCACCATGCTCTATTTGGGGTATGGGTGCATCCTGGTGGCCGTGACTTACACCAGGCCCGGCGATGGTTGGCTCGGCTGGCTCATCGCCACGCGCGCGGCACGCGCGCTGGCGTTCATGGGGGTCTTCAGCTACGCGATCTATCTTTGGCGCTATGACCTTGCGCAGGCGCCGTTTACCTATGTATTTGAGCGGGTGTTGCCATACGTCCGGTGGATGCCCGGGCCGATTTATTACGGGCTGTTCACGCTGATCTACCTGGTGTGGTGCACGGCGGCGGGCGTGCTGGTGACGAAGCTGATCGAGGGGCCGGGGCTGCGTCTGCGCGACTGGCTCTTCCCCGCCCGCGCGCGGGCCTTCGGAACGCAAGCCCCCGCGGAAATGCCTGTCCCCCCGGCGGATTTGAAAACATCGGGTATAAAAGCGGGGGATTTGACGCGACAAGCCTTGGCGGTTTGAGTGCGCGATCGGGCTTCGCTCGATCAACGGGCGTGCCCGATTTTCGGGGAAGGGCATTGGCGGAAGGTGGGGCAGACATTCTTGTCTGCCGGCGAATCGGTGAGTGGAGGACATTCTTGTCCTCCCGAACCGATTCGAATCCGCTCGGCGGGGCAGGAATGCCCCGCACTCGCGGATTCGGGCAGACAGGAATGTCTGCCCCACCA
>DASRLH010000196.1:0-16491 GCA_035648595.1 Tepidisphaeraceae bacterium | reverse complement strand
GACTGCCGGCTTTTGGATCGCGACATCACGGCCTCCTTGCCAGGTTGATTGATATAACATCATCATGGTCAAGGAGGCCTTATTTTGTGAACCCATAACCTTTTGCGTGAAAAACACAGCGAAGATGGTTCACGGCGTAGCGTGATACGACGAGGTTATCGAGCATCACATCCGTCAATTCGCAATCGCGGGCGGCTCTGGAATTTGCCATTGAAAGATGCTCCGCTCCACGCAAGAATGGGCGTAAAGGAGTTTGCCTTTGCGATTTCATTCTTGCGCCAGTGACGAGGAGAACTCGGACGATGCCGTCGAGGAGGCGATCGGGGAGGTGCGCGAGTCGGCGGGAGATGTCGATGTCGCGTTTGTGTTTTTCACCGAGCACCACCGCGACGCGGCGGCGCGGATTGTCGAGCGGATCTGGTTGGAGCTCGATCCGCAATGCGCCATCGGTTGCTGTGCCCAGGGCGTGATCGGCGATGTGCGGGAAATCGAGCAGCTTCCGGGGATCGCGGTGTTGGCCGGGTCGCTTCCGGGCGTGCGCGTGCATCCATTTCATATCGCCGGTCGGTCGGCGTGGCGCGAGGCGATTGAAGATGCCGCCGAGTTGCAAAACCGGCTGGGTATCGGGAAGGAAACGCGGGCGCTGATCGGGTTTGGCGATCCGTTCACCACGCCGCTCGATCCATTTCTGGCCGCGCTGGAATCGGCGGCGCCGGGCCTGCCGCTCATCGGCGGGATGACCAGCGGCGGGCGCAACGCCGGGATGAACGTGCTGGTGCGCAACGATGAAACCTTCGACGAAGGCTTCGTCGGCATCAGTCTCAGCGGCCCCATCGAAATCCAGACCATCGTCAGCCAGGGCTGCCGGCCGATCGGCAAGCCGTTCATCATCACCAAATCGCATGATAACGTCATCGAGCAGCTTGGCGGCCGTCCCGCGATGCAGGCGCTGCGGGATGTCGTTGCCGCGATGAGCGACGACGAGCAGCAGTTGCTGCAAAACGGGCTGTTGGTCGGTCGCGCCATCAGCGAATACCGCGAGCAGTTTGGCCGGGGCGATTTCCTGGTCCGAAACATCATCGGCGTAGATGAGGAAAGCGGGTCGATCTCGCTGGCAGACTACATGCGCACGGGCCAGACCGTGCAGTTTCATGTGCGCGATGCCGCGACGGCGGACGAGGACTTATTGCTGCTGCTGGAGGGCCAGAAAGCAGCTGCGCCCGCGGCTGGGGGCCTGCTCTTCAGTTGCAACGGCCGGGGCGCCAGCCTGTTCGCCCAGCCCTGCCATGACATCACCGCCGCCCGCCGGGCCATGCCGAATACGCCCGTGGCCGGCTTTTTCGCGGCGGGCGAACTGGGCCCGGTCGGCCAAAAAAACTTCATCCACGGCCATACCGCCAGTTTCGCGCTGTTTCGGCCGCGGGGTGAAGCGTAATCCTCAATCGCGGTACTGGGCGCGATCAACAGCAGACTCGCGCAGAGACAACGAGGCGCAAAGATTCGGAGGAATATTCGTAACACTTCAGCCGAATATAGAGTGGGTGGGCTAATTCACGGATTCGGTCAACGTCTCACGGGCGTCTCGCCCGTGCGAATGGCGAGGTAGTAGAGCAAATCCAGCACTTCTAATCCTAAAGTACCATGCACGGGCGAGACGCTCGTGATACGACGAGTTTATAAATCAAATTTCAACTCGTATCCCAAAAGCTGGTTTTCATGGCACCACGCCTGCGCGATGATTTTTCCTACCTGCTACCCATGGCGGCGTTTCTGCTGCTGACGCAGGCGGGCATTTGGTGGCCGACGTGGTATCCGGCTTCATATGTCACCAAGACGGTGCTCGCGGCGGTGTTGCTGGTGCTGCTCTGGCCGCATTACACGAAAATTCGCTGGGATTACTGGTGGCTGGGGGTCATTCTGGGCGTATTGGGCATCGTGCAATGGATCGGCACCGAGAAGCTGCTGCTGCATTACTGGCCGCACTACCCGCATCCTTCGGGCGCGGCATTTGACGAAGCCAAAGCGTTTCAATCGCAGGCCGCCCGATGGGGATTCATCGCAATTCGCTGGGCGGGGGCCAGCCTGCTGGTGCCGGTGATGGAGGAATTGTTCTGGCGCGATTTCCTCTGGCGAACGCTGTTGGCGCCCAACGATTTCAAACTGGCGGAGGTGGGAGAACGGGATTGGAAAGTCTGGCTGATGGTATCGGTGGCTTTTTGCGCAGTGCATCCGCAATGGATCACCGCGATCGGCTGGGGACTGATGATCGGCGGGTTGCTCATGTACACGCGCAGCCTCGGCGCCTGCATCATCATGCACGCCGCGACCAATTTTCTGCTGGGGTTGTACGTGTTGAAAACCGGCGACTGGTACTTCTGGTGACCATCATGGCGCGCCCAGGTCCGCCTGCCCGCCCAAGGCGTCAATTTCGGACTTCCGGCTGAGAAACCCCTGCCGGCGAAGCGCCGCATCCAATTCGCCGTCGCTGGGCACCGACAAAACAAGGCCGCCGACATCCACCGTGGGAAACTTCTGTTTGCCGTCGTTTTGCTTCTCCACCCACGCCATGGCGGCGGCATCTTGTTCGACGTTCACATACTTCGACTCGATCGCCAGGTCGTCCAGGTGTCGAAGCGTACGCCGCGTATCGTGGCACCAGTCGGCGCCGAAAACGGTGATTGTGGCGGTGTGCATGGGAACTCCAGAGGCGGAAAGGATGAATGATGGAGAACGCACGGCTATGGTAACATTGCATCCGGCGTGGTGGGAATGGAAGGAATTGGTTGGGCCGGCGGTCGCGGGTGTTTCAACATGTTAATGCCGTTCGGCACGGCGATTGATGGGCGGGGGCGACGATCCTAACAAAAACCGTATTGCGCTGGCGGCGGGTTCGTGGCACGATCCGGGGCGATGGAACAGGAACTACAGGACAAGGACGTGACGGTCACCTGCCTGGTTTTTCTCAGCCCCAAGCTGGTGGCGCTGATCTATCAGAAACGCTACAGCGTCGAGTTGTTCTTCCGCTTCTTCAAGCAAATCCTGGGCATGCGGCACCTGCTCAGCCAGCGGGTGCAAGGCGTGGAAATCCAAGTGTATTGCGCGGTGATCGCCTGCCTGATCATCCAGCTGCAGACTGGGAGGAAGCCCGACAAACGCACGGTGGAGATGATGGGTTACTTCTTCATGGGGCTGGCCAGCGAGCAGGAGGTGATCGATCACCTGAACCAACCGGATCTCTCAACCTCGTACACCTGCCCAACAATATAATAAAGCAACCGGCGAGCCGAACGGCATTAACATGGCGTCACGAAGCTCCAGCTTGTACGATTCGACGGCAGATGGACCGTCCTTACGTGGGCGAGACATCGCGGCCTCCTTTCCAGTTGAGTGTGTCAACTACAACATAGGAGAGGAGGCCAAATAATGCGCGCCCGCAAGCATCCGTCGGGATTGGAGAATCGCAATTCCAGCCAAGCAGCCCGTTCGCCCGCGCGGCGGATTCACGCTATCATCCTCCACGATGACGTTGCGAGTTTACAACACGCTGAGCAGGCACAAGGAATTGTTCACGCCGGTGCGGCCTGGGCATGTGGGGATGTATGTTTGCGGGCCGACCGTTTACAAGCCGCCGCACATGGGGCACATGGTGGGGCCGGTGATTTTTGACGCGGTGAAGCGGTACCTGCAATTCAAGGGATTCAAGGTCACCTGGATCGTCAACATCACGGATGTCGATGACAAGCTGATCGTCGAGGCACGCGAGCGGAACGCGACGATGCGGCAGATCGCCGAGCGATGCACGCGCGATTACCTCGATTGCCTGGCGATGCTCGGCATTGATACCGTCGATCGCTTTCCCAAGGCCTCGGAGCATATCCCCGAAATCATCGCGATGATTGAAAAACTGATCGCGAAAAAACACGCATATCCGGCGGATGGAAATGTCTGGTTCGACGTGGCCACCGACCCCGATTACGGCAAACTCTCACATCGCAGCACCGAAGAGCAGGAATCGGGCACGCGCGATCTGGAAGGGGCCGGCAAGCGCAGCCGGGCCGACTTCGCGCTCTGGAAAGCGGCCAAGCCCGGCGAGCCGATGTGGGATTCGCCCTGGGGCCAGGGCCGGCCCGGCTGGCATATCGAATGCTCCGCCATGAGCCTCAAATATCTCGGCGAGACTTTCGACATCCACGGCGGCGGGCTCGATCTGCAATTCCCCCATCACGAAAACGAACTGGCCCAAAGCGAAAGCGCCACGGATAAGCCGTTCGTGAAATACTGGATGCACAACGGCCTGACCCGCATCGCCACCAAATTGGCCGGCGGGCAGGTCAAAATGGAAAAGCAGAGCAAGAGCCTGGGAAACGTGATCGACGCGCGGGAACTCATCACTCGCCACGGCCCCGATTTCGTGCGCTATTTGTTGCTCAGCACGCACTACCGCTCGCCAATCGATTTTGGCGATGAAGTCCTGAGCGCGGCGAAGAAAGGCCTGGCGACGTTTGGCCGGCTCTTTGAGCGCGTTGAACGTCTGACCGGCCAGCCGTTGCCCGAAAAGGGTGACGACATGGACCGTGCGGCATCCGCGTTGATTGAATCCAGTCACGGCGACTATGCCCGCGGCGTGCTGGGGCTGAAGATGAAGTTTCTGGAGGCGATGGACGACGACTTCAACACCGCCGGCGCGATCGCCTCGCTTCATGAAATCGCCGGCGAAGTGAACGTCTTCATCGAGCGCGGCGAAGTCGAAAAAAACAAACGCCCCGAGCTTGTCGCGGCGGCGGCTGCCGGAGCACAAACGCTCAAGAACCTGGGCACGGTGCTGGGCTTGTTCAATCCCAGGCTGGCCGCCGCCGCGCCGGCTGGGGCCGATCCGCTGCCGGGCCAACTGATGGAATTGCTGATCCGCCTGCGACAGGAAGCGCGTCAGGGCAAAAACTTCGCGCTGGCGGATCAGATTCGCAAGGAACTGACGGCCATCGGCATTACGTTGGAAGATCGGGCGGATGGAACGGAATGGCGCAAGGAATAGGCGCACATCGTTGACCCGTGTGGGTGCGCGTGGAGGGGTCGCAAGAGATGCGCCAAGAACGCCAAGTGGCCAAGATCGCCAAGAAAAGAAGAGAGATAATTGATGAGCGAGGTGAGTTTGCAGTTGTGTTTTTTATGGGAAATGATCGTTGCTATCCTGACTCTTCGACCACCGCGCCATCGGCACGGGCGAGACGCCCGTGATACGGCGGCGGCCTTATTTTTCACTAACCTGCGAGCGCTCAAGTCTTGCATATTTGACATTATGATTCTTGGCGGTCTTGGCGTCTTGGCGTCTTGGCGCACTTGGCGCAGTTCCGATCTTATCGTCACCAGCCAGGACGCTAGCAGATTTCACACTCGCGCTGCTGCGGGTATTGTGTGATGTGTGCGAATCCTCGGCATAGACCCCGGCTTGCGGCTCACCGGATACGGCGTGATTGATTTCAAGCCGGGACATCCGGCGCTGGTGGATGGAGGCGTGATTCGGCTGACGATCAAAACGTCATTGGCCGATCGGCTGGTCGAGCTGGAAACGGAGTTGGAGGCGGTGCTGAAGGAGCATAAGCCCGATGTTTGCGCGGTCGAGCAGTTGTACGCGCATTACGCGCATCCGCGGACGGCCATCATGATGGGCCATGCCCGCGGTGTGATTTTGCTGGCGGCGCGGAAGCGCGGCATACAGCTTGAGCAATTCCCCGCCAATCGCGTGAAGCAGGCCGTCACCGGAAACGGGCACGCCAGCAAGGTGCAGATGCAGCGGGCGATCCAGATGCAATGGAAACTGCCCGCCCCGCCCGAACCGCCGGACGTGGCCGATGCGCTGGCGGTGGCGCTGTGCTGCGGCATGCATCTGAATCGGTTGCGGCAATTTGCGCCAGCGCGGGCGATGCCGCCAGCAAAATGAAGAAAACCACGGAGGCACTGAAGCACGGAGGCGCACTCGAAGCACGGGCCCACTCGGCAAGGAAAACCGAAATCGCCGGTTCATTTTTTGAAGATCAGTCAACATCGTCGTATCACGGGCGTCTCGCCCGTGCATAGTGCTTTGTGAGTGGCAATACTGCAATTCCTCAACTGCCAGACCGCCCGCACGGGGCGCCCGTGATACAACGATGGCATTCGCGGGATGAAATCCACGGCTCTGAAATCGGCCGAAGTGTTAAGGAAATTGCCAGATTATCAAAAGCGCCTCGGTGTTTCCGTGCCTCCGTGGTGGAATTCCTCTGCTCGCGCGCAGAAATCACAAAGTTGTATATGGAGTGTGCATCATGATCTCGGCACTGACCGGCGAGCTGCGGCGTCTGGAGGACGATCGGATCCATGTGCAGGTGGGGCCGTTGCTGTATGAAATGCTGGTGCCTGCGGCCGACCTGCAATTGCTACAGCCCAGCATCGGCGAAACCTTGACTTTTCACACCATCATGTACCTTGAGGGGGATGCCGGCGGCGGAAACATCGAGCCTCGGCTCATCGGATTCTTAAGGGCGGCGGACAAGGCGTTCTTCCAATTGTTTATTACGGTTAAGGGAATTGGGCCAAAGAAGGCCCTCAAGGCCCTGGTGCTGCCCGCGGGTGAAATCGCGCAGGCAATCGAGACGAAAAATGCGCGGTTTCTGGTGGAGCTTCCGCAGATCGGCAAACGAATGGCGGAACAGATTGTGGCGGAATTAGCGGGGAAATGCGGCAAATTCGCCACCCCACGAGGCGCCGGAACCGGCAAGACGCCTATCGGTCACGCGGGCCATTCACCAGCCGAGGAAGACGCCATTGGCACGCTCATGGCCCTGGGCGAGCGCCGCAACGATGCCGAGGCATTGCTCGATCGCGCCAAGCAAGCCGCCCCGGAACTCAAAACCACCGACGCCTTCGTCCGCGAAATGCTGCGGCTGCGGACTTCCGGCAGAATATAACGGCGACTCGAGCGTTTTAGATGTCACGGGCGGATATATGGGCAAAGCCCACCCGAGCGGTGCGCGTACCGCATCCATGGGCGAGCCGCCCATGCCACTAAATGTCGCAATGCCCATCTGACAGGATCGATCCGTCTGCCGAGACGCTTGTCATGGAATGGAGGAATTAGCGACCCTCGGCATGGCCGTAACGTACAGAATCGAAGAGGGCTCCCGGTGAGGACGGGTTGCCGCATCGGGCGCGGCGTTTTTTGCTTTCTTCATTTGGACTTGTTTCGGATTTCGTACTTCGGATTTCGGATTTCAAAATCGGACTTCCCTTGGGCGTTTACTCACTGCGACCTTGTTTTTTCACCATTTGATCGGCACCTCGGAGGATTGAAAATGGCAGCAGCAACCCGCGCGCTCACGCCGCGCCGTCGTGGACTCAATCGGAACTCCGGAAGCTCGAATTTGCACGCCAGGAGCGCGCTTCATCGCGCCGGGCGGGCGGCGGTGGAATCGCTGGAATCGCGCGTACTCCTGACCGCCGTCCTCAGCTATCACAATGATTTGGCCAGCACCGGCGTCAATTCCACTGAAACGCTGCTCACCCCCGCGTCGGTCAACGTCAGCCAATTTCAAAAACAATATACCGTGCCGGTGGACGGGCAGATTTATGGCCAGCCGCTGTATGATCCGGGCGTCAACATCACCACCGGCAGCCAGCCGGGCATCCATAACGTCGCGTTCGTCGATACCCAGCATGATAGTCTGTACGGGATCGACACCCAGGGCGGCAGCGTCCTTTGGAAACTGTCGCTCACCGATGCGACCAACCCGCTTGTGAATAAGCTCGGCGCGACGACCATCACCACTGTTTCCTCAACCGATTTGAACAGCGGCGACATCAGCCCGGAGGTGGGCATCACCGCGACGCCGGTGATAGATCCATCTACCAACATGATGTACATCACCGCCAAGACCAAGCAGATCATCGGCGGCAATGGGCATTACGTCTACATGCTCTACAAAGTGAATATCCAGAGCGGCGCCATCGCCGCCAGCGCGGTGATCGGCGACACCATGTACGCCAATGGCGCTTACACCTACCGTGTTACCGATACCGGCACGGGCACCGATCCATATGTGAACGGCACCGGCGATGGATCGATCTCCAGCCAGGGAACCACAACCTGGGGCGGAACTTCCCGCGTTTACTTCAACGCCATGCGCGCCATGGATCGGCCGGGCGTGACACTCGTCAACGGAAGCATCTATCTCTCCTTCGCCAGTCACGGTGATAATGGCCCGTACCACGGCTGGGTATTGCGCTATGATCCCTCCACGCTCGCACTGAACGGAGCTTTGAACACCACGCCCAACGGCGGGCTGGGCGGGATATGGATGGCCGGCGGCGTGCTCGTCGCGGACTCGTCGGGAAACCTGTTCGCCGAGACCGGCAACGGATCGTTCAACACCAGCTCCGCGAATTTCCCCAATGGACAATACGCCCCCCAGGATGCCGACTACGGCGACTGCTTCATTAAAATCACCGCTGATACCGTCAACAACAGCCCCACCAAGCAAAACGTCAATGGCTGGGGAATGAAAATTTCCGATTATTTCTCGCCGTATAACAATGCCACGCTTAACGGCGGCGACACCGATCTGGGCTCGGGCGCGCCGGTCCTGCTGCCCGATGCCGTCGGCAGCGCGGCCCATCCGCATCTGCTGGTTGGCGCGGGCAAGGAAGGCAAAATCTATCTGCTCGACCGCGATCACATGGGCGGGTTCAGCGCCACCACGGATAACATCGTCGAGGAGCAGGCCTACAGTTCCACCGCCGGCACCGGGATCAACGGCTCGCTCAATACCCCGGCCTTTTTCCTCAATGGCGCGGGCGGCACGTCGGGCACACTGTACTATTTCCCCGGCTACGGCGGCAATGGCCGGCAATTCACCGTCAGCAACGGCGCCTTCAGTGCCGTTGCCACCCATCAAACCACCGATACTTTCGGCTCCCTTAACGGCACACCCAGCATCTCGGCCAACGGAACGACGAATGCCATCGTCTGGGTGATCGATCGTGGCTCCAACACGCTGCGCGCCTACGACGCCACCAATCTTTCCAATGAATTGTGGACGAGCAACTCGGCCCCCAATGGCCGCGATACGCTCAATCCAGCCACGAAGTTTTCCGTGCCGACGGTGGCTGATGGCCGAGTGATGGTGGGCACTCTAAATGCACTGGTGGTTTACGGGCCGCCGACCCCCGCGACCAGCGCTCCGGCTGCCCCCAGCCTGCTCACCGGCGCCGCCCCAAACTACAACAATGTCACGCTCACCTGGCAGGACAACTCCAACAACGAGAGCGAATTCCTGGTCGAGCGCTCGCCGGATGGGCAAACCAACTGGACGCAGATCGGCACCGCCAGCGCCAACTCGGCGACGTATACCGACAACACCGTTCTGTCCACCACGCCTTACTACTATCGCGTCCGCGCCTATAACTTGTTTCAGGGCGGGTCATACTCGGCGTATACGAATGTCTTCACCGTCACCACGCCTCAGGCGCCTCCGACCGGCACCGGCGACGGGCTGGCCGCTTCGTATTACATCGACACCAATGGGAACCACCTGACCGGCACGCCTACCGTGACGCGCGTCGATCCGTTCATCGATTCAACCTCCCAATGGCCCAACTACGCCCCCGCCCCAGCCGTCGGCAATACCAACTTCTCGGCGAAATGGACAGGAAAGATCCAGGCCCAATATTCCCAGACGTATACCTTCAATACTCAAAGCGATGATGGCGTGCGGCTGTTCGTCAATGGCCAGGAACTGATCAACGACTGGACCAATCATGGCCAGACGTCCGACTCGGGCTCCATCGCCTTGTCCGCCGGGCAGGAATACACCATCGAGATGGATTTCTTCCAGGGCGGCGGCCCCGATATCGCGCAGCTGTTCTGGTCCAGCACCTCGACCCCGTTGCAGATTGTCCCTCAATCCCAGCTTTATTCCGGCACCGCGCCCAAAGCGCCGTCGGGCCTGACGGCCATCCCCGCTTCCGCCACGCAGCTCAACCTCTCATGGATCGACAACTCCAACAACGAAACCGGGTTCGATCTTGAACGCGAGATCGGCAGCGGCGGATTCACCAGCCTCGCCACGCTGCCCGCCAATACCACCACCTACATCGATACCGCCCTGACGCCCGGTCAAGGTTATACCTACGAAATCCGCGCCCTGAACTTTGCCGCCAATTCCGCGTATTCGGCGCCCTTCACCATTACCACGCCCACGCCCCCCAATAAGCCGACCAATATGCAGGAGGTCTCCGCGACCACCACGCAAATCACGGTGGAGTGGCAGGATAATTCGAATAACGAGGATGGCTTCCGCCTTTTGCGCGCCGTGGCCGGCGCCAACTTCAATGTCATCGCCAACCTCCCGCCCAACACCACCAGCTATGTGGACAATGGCTTTGGCGGAACGGGCCTTGCGCCCGGCACGGAATATGAGTATCATGTGCAGGCGTACAACATCGCCGGCTACAACGACTTCGCCGGCACCGACACCGCCACGCTCACGCTGCCTCCGTCTGGCCTGACCGTGGCCGGCGCTGACAAGCAGGTCACGCTCAACTGGACGCCGCCCGCGTATAGCTCGGGAAACACCGCCACCCTCACCTACAACGTCTATCGCGGAACCGCCGCCGGCAATGAGACGCAATTGGTCGGCAGCGCATTACTCAACCCCACTTTCACCGACACCGGCCTTGCCGATGGACAAGCATACTTTTACAAGGTGACGGCCATCGACCCCGGCGGCGAAAGCGCCGCGAGCTCCGAGGTCTCGGCAACTCCGCTCGCGCCGGCCCACGTCGCCGGCATCACCGTGTTGGGGAGCGCCTGGACGCCGGCCTACCTTGCGGACCTGGCGACGGCGGGACTGGGCACCAATGGATACGCCATCCCCACCGGCGCCAAACAGTCCAGCGCATTGCCGTGGTCCAACCTGGATACCGTGCGCGTCATTTTCGACGAAAACGTGAGCGTGCAACAGGGCGACCTCACGTTGGCGGGCGTCAACGTGCCATCCTACGCAATCGCGGGGTTCAGCTACGATGCCTCGACCTACACGGCCACCTGGACCCTGGCAACGCCCATTGCCGCCGACCGCCTCAAACTGGATGTCGCCGCCACCGTGCAAAACGCCGACGGCCAAGACCTCAACGGCGCCTGGACCGATGGCGGCAGCCAGTTCCCATCTGGGGATGGAACGGCGTCGCCGTTCGTCTTCGATTTCAACGTCCTGCCCGGCGATTCCGACGGCTCGGGAACCGTTGCCTTCGCGGATTTCGTGCAGGTCTCCAACAACTTCGGCAAATCCGCCGCCGCCAACCCGTTGCTGGATTTCAACGGCAGCGGCAAAATCGATTTCGCCGACTTCGTGGCATTGTCCAATGACTTCGGCAAGTCTCTGCCCGCCGCCCCGGCCGCGCCCGCGGCCATCAGCGCGCTGGTGCTGAAGTCAGCGTCTCCCGCGGTCGTTACCAACGCCGCGATTGCCGCGCCCCTCGCCGTGACTTCGACACGATCCCAAACAGGAGCCCGAAAATCGCCGGCCACGCCGCTGGCGGCCCCAACGCCCAGCGTCCCCGCCGTGCCGGCAAATAACATACGGGTCGTTACGCAGCGGAATCTTCACAAGCTCTAAAGTCACGTTGCGCAATCACGCGATTTTTGAGTTGGGGGGGAATGCAACTTTCATCGTGACACGGGCGTCCCGCCCGTGCCTGATGTTATTGAGCGCCAGTGACCGTGACTTTTCTACCCCTGCGAACCATCCGCACGGGCGGGACGCCCGTGTCACGACTGAGGTTGCCGCTTCCCGTTTTGACACCATCGTCGTTTGCCATACCTGAGGCGCGTAACGCGTTGCGCTTTGCATCCGCAAGCGGCAGCGCCGACACGGATTGATTGGCGGCGCCGGGATTCTTCACGATCACCCACTCGTCGTCGGCTTGACTGGTGAGGACCAAATCGCCCGATAACTCGGAAATTCAATCGAGGCCGCGCGTTCCGAGGGGATTCGGGGCAAAACGTCTGTGCCGCAAGGCATGCGGGTTCCGATAGTATGGCAAGGCTCTGTGTTCGTCGGGCGCCTGGGAAGGCGCCGGAAAGCTCCGGGCCGCTTAATGAACGGGACTTGCAACCCGTGGTCGGCTACGGATACAGTACCGGGTCCATTGCACGGCATTGGAACGGGGGCCATTAGAATGAAAGGAGCGCGTCTTGCCTCTTGCGCGTCAAACCAGCCAAACGGATCGACACCAGGCCATTACCGGGGGTGTTGTGGGATTTGCCATCAGTCATCGCAGCGCGGGCAGCGGCGCCAGGGCTCAATCGCGCCGGGCGAAACTGCTTGCCGGGAGCGTGGCGGTCGCCGTGGCGGGAATCCTCGCCGGCTGCGACACCACTGGGCTTATTGACCCATCGCAAACCGTTCGCGGCGGCAGCCCCACCGAGCCGCTGGTCGTGCCGATTCTGTACAAGCTCGATCCCAACGACGAGCCGGGCAACACGGAATTCGTGAATGCCCAACCGCCCACCGCCGCCGACATGGTCACCAGCGCCAAGGATTATGCCATCAGCGCAAACGACCTGCTGCAGATCAGCATTTCCGATTTGAACGGCCCCGGGCTGGACACGATCAAGACCGCGCGAGTGACCGAGAGCGGCAACATCAGCCTTCCAAATATCGGTCCGGTGCGCGCCGAGGGATTGACGGAGTACGAGCTTGAACAGGCAATCGCCAGCGCGTATCGGACGGCAAACATCATCGCCAATGCGACGGTGTCGGTGACGGTTGCCGAGCCGCGCGGACGAACGGTGGAGATCATGGGCGCGGTGCAGTCGCCCGGCCAATATGCGATCCTCGATCCCGAGTTTCGGCTGATTGACGCCCTGGTTCTGGCGCGCGACGTGACGACGCCGACGTTGGACTACATTTATGTGATCCGCAAATCCGAAAGCCATCGCCCGCACGCGCCCGCCCCCATGCCGGCCACCGCGCCAACCGGCGGCAATCCCGGCGGCGACGGCATCGACCTGGCCCCGCGCGGCGCGCCAAGCACACCGGGCGGCCCGGCGCGCCCTCCTGCTTCAGCCCCCGCGCCCGATGACCTGGCCCCGCATAGCCAAATCCAGCAGCCCGATGCGCCGGTACTGGCCAGTGATGTTTCCCCCGCCCATCCGCTGTCGCTGCTGGCCGAGGCGCCGGGCGCCAATAATCTTGCCCCCGGTACCGCGACCGGCGATGCCCCGGCGGGCGCGGCAGGCCGTTCCGCTCCTCCCAGCCCGTCCCAGACCCCGGGGGCGGTTGCGGGAAACCCGGCGGATTTTCAATTCAATGCCCCGCCAAGCAACGGCAATGTTCGCGTCATCCGCATTCCCTACCAGGCCCTGCGCAATGGCGATTTGAAGTACAACATCGCCATCCACCCGCGCGACATCATCTGGGTCCAAACGCCGATGCTCGGCGAATATTATATGGCCGGCCACGTCGCCCGGCCCGGCGTCTATACGCTCACGGGCCGCAAGATCACGCTCAAACAGGCCATCGAGTCCGCCGGCATGTTCGATGAATTGGCCATCCCCCAGCGCACCGACGTGATCCGCCGAATCGACCCCGACCGCGAAGTGTACGTGCGGATCGATCTGTCGAAAATATTCGCCGGCGAAGCGCCGGATGTGTTCCTCAAGCCCAACGATCAGGTCGTGGTCGGCACCAACGCCTTGGCCCCCTTCCTCACCGCCCTGCGCGGCGCCTTCCGCATCACCTATGGTTTCGGCTTCCTGTACGACCGCAACTACGCCTACAGCACCGGCATCGCCGGCGGCGGCGGGTTCTAAAGAGCGGGCCCATGTGGTTAAACATTCCCGCGGGCGCCCGGCGTTTCGGGCATTCCTGACTCTGAGCTTATTGTTCGCGGCGGCGAGCTTTTGCGTTTTGCGATGGGGGGTGGGCTGGCCGGTGTGGGCGGCCTATTTGGCCGCGATCAATCTGGCGACTTTCCTGGCTTACGGTTTTGACAAGAGTGCCGCCGTTCACGGGCGATTGCGCATCCCCGAAAAGCTGCTGCATTTTCTTGCCGCCCTGGGCGGCTCGCCGGCCGCGCTGCTCGGGCAATTGACCCTTCGCCACAAGACCCGCAAGCGATCCTTCCTCGCGTGGTTCTGGGCCATCGTCCTTCTCCAGGCGATCGCCGTCGCGGCGTTCTGCCAACGCATTTCGTAATACCACCAGAAGAATCTCACCACGGAGACACGGAGGCGCTTTCCGCTGAACTGTCGCACTTCACCAAATTTCATAAAAGCAAACCTGCTCTAATTTCTTGCTTCTTGCAAAATGGCGCATCGCTTTGAATGCGCCTCCGTGCCTCCGTGTCTCTGTGGTTGTCTTTCCCTTGGCGGGATAAATCGCGTGGCGCTGCTGCGCTTTTCGCGGATCAAAGCACCCGAACCACCATCATGGTGATATCGTCGGGCCTTTTGGCCAGGCCCACGTATTTCCGCAGTTCCCAGAGGATGCTCTGGGCGGTTGTCTCGGCGGTGGCGCCGCCTTTGGCGAAGGCCTCCAGCAGGCGCACGCGGCCGAAGCGGTCGCCGGCGAAGTTCATCGCGTCGGTTACGCCATCCGTGTATAGCAGGAGCAGATCGCGCGGCTTTAAGTCAATCACAAATTGCTGATAATCCTCGGTCGGGTTGATGCCCAGCAGCATGTTTTGCCCGGCATTGAGTTCCATCACCTTGCCATCGCGCAACAACACGGCAGGCGGATGGCCGGCGTTGCAATAGGTCAGACGGCGGCTCTTGGCATCCAGCACGCCATAGAAGAGCGTGACGAACTCGCCAACCTTCGTATCCCGGCAAAGCATCAGGTTGATGCGCTTGATCACCTCGTACAGGTAATAGACGTTATCCACCTGCGCCCGCAGGAACGCGCGCACGCTGGCCATGATGAGGCTGGCGGGCACGCCCTTGCCGCTGACATCGGCCATGGCCAGCCCGACGTTGTCGCCGGGCAGCGGGATGAAGTCATAGAAATCGCCGCCCAACTCGAAGCAGGGGACGTATACGCTGGCCAGATCGAGTCCCGGAATGCTCGGCGGCTTTTGCGGGATCATGCGCTGCTGCACGTCCGCCGCCATCCGCACCTGCTTCTCCAGCGCCTCGGCATCGCGGGCCTCGGTAAGCAGCCGGGCGTTTTCGATGGCGGCGGCGGCTTGCGCGCCCACCGCCTTGAGCAGATCGATCTTCAACGGGCTGAACGCCTGTTCCTGCTCCGTGTAGACCCGCAGCACGCCAATCGGCTTGCCCTTATAGCGCAATCCCACGGATAGCATCGAAACAATCCCTTCGCGGATCGATTCCTGCGGGTATTGGATGCGCGGGTCCGACCCCATATTCCGCACGTACTCGAATCCCTCGGGTCCCAGGGCGATCTGATCGATCAACGCCCGGCTCATGCGGATGGGCCCCTTGGCCACATATTCGTCCGAAAGGTTGTAGACCGCCTTGATAACCAGCTCATCGTGCTCTTCATCGAGAAGGCGCAGGCTGGCGGCCTTGGTTTGCATGACCTCGCAGACGACTTTCACCGTGCGATTGAGGACGCGCTGCAAATCGCGGGCGTCGGCGAGCATCATGGCGACGTGATACACCGCCGTCAGCTCGTCGATCCGCTGGCGAAGCTGGAATTCCTGGAAGCACAGCCGGGCGATGGCGTTGGCCATCAAAAACATGAACTGAATGGCGGCCGGGCGTGCATTCTTGTTCGGGGCCAGTTGTCCGGCGATCAATCGCAGCCCGTCGGGCTCGAGATTCAGCGCCAGCGCCAATTCGGCGAGTTTCGCATCGTCCATTGGCATCGCCGCGTGTGCCGCGCCGTTGATGGACATGCGAATGGCGCCGAGCCGCTGATCGTTGACGATAATCGGCGCGACAAACTCCCCCTCGCGGTCCTGCTCGCCGGATTCCCCATCCTGGGCCAGCGTGTGCTGCCGCCGAAGAAACTCCGCCGTCGGCGCCGATTGCGTAAGCACCTTCCCCTCGGCGTCGGCGATGGTCGCCTTCACCCCCGCGACAGCCGTGAAGCTGTCCTGAATCTCCTGGAGTGTCGCCACGTCCAGAAAGTCGAGCAACTGAAGTTTGTCGGGGTCTAAAGGCATTGAAATTCAAACGTTACGGCTTTCGAGCGAGGGTGCGACAAAGGTGTTTGAAGCAAGCGGCTTGAACAAAAACAGCCGATGGATCATACCGGAGGAACGGGGTGGGTCAACGGCCGGACTGCGTAGACGCGGCGTCCGGGCGTGCCCGAATTTCCGGGCAGGCGTAACCGTTGACATCCACATGGATTGGTGGGGCAGACATTCGTGTCTGCCCGAATCCGCGAGTGCGGGGCATTCCTGCCCCGCCGAGCGGATTCGAATCGGTTCGGGAGGACAAGAATGTCCTCCACTCACCGATTCGCCGGCAGACAAGAATGTCTGCCCCAC
>DASRLH010000195.1:0-35347 GCA_035648595.1 Tepidisphaeraceae bacterium | reverse complement strand
GCGGCGAGCCGTTCATGCACCCCGAGCTCATGGAAATCCTCCGCCGGCACCCGGACTGTTATTTCCAGATCTTCACCAACGGCCAGCTCATTACCAATGAGATCGCCGCCGAGATGCGCAAGCTCGGCAACTGCACGCCGCTGGTCAGCATCGAGGGCAATGAGATCGTTTCCAATGAACGCCGCGGCCGGCTTAATGTCTTCAACCGCACCCTGACCGGCCTGGAAAACTGCATCAAGCACCGCCTGATCACCGGCGTCGCCACCAGCGTCTGCCAAAGCAACATCGACGATCTGCTCAGCGAGACCTGGGTGCAGCGCCTCATCGACATGGGCGTGCATTACGTCTGGTATCACACCTACCGCCCCGTTGGCGCCGACGCCCACCCGGAACTGGCGCTTCGTCCCGAGCAGGTGCTGCGCGTGCGAAAGTTCATCGTCGGGCTGCGCAAGAAAATGCCGATCGGCGTGATCGACGCCTACTGGGACGACAAGGGCGAGGCCCTGTGCCCGATGGCGACGGGCATCAGCCATCACATTAATCCCTGGGGCGAGATCGAGCCATGCCCGATCATCCAGTTCGCCAAGGAAACCGTCCACGATGGCCGCGATCTGCTGCACGTTTTCCGCGACAGCGAATACCTGCGCGACTTCCGCCAACTCGCCGCCAAAACCACGCGCGGCTGCATCGTGCTGGAACGCCCCGATCTCGTGAAGCAACTGGTCGTGAAACACGGCGCGAAGGATACGACCCATCGCGAGGAAGGCGCGGGGATAGCCGAACTCGAAGCGATGGTCGGCCGAAACAGCCAGCACAATCCCGGCAACGAAATCCCCGAGGAACACTGGATGTACCGGTTTGCCAAGAAGCATTGGTTCTTTGGATTTGGGGCGTACGGCTAACGGACGCAAGATTAACCACGGAGACACTGAGGCACGGAGGCGCGCCTGGACCGCCGAGCCGCTTGAGGGACGGCTGATTTTATGAGGTGGTTTTTTTGGAGAGTGTATGTTGCTGCATGAAGAACTGACTGAAGCCATCATCGCGGCGGCCATTGAAGTTCATCGGGCCCTTGGACCCGGCTTACTCGAGTCGTCTTATACGCGATGCACCGCGCGTGAGATGGAACTACGGCGAATGGCGTTCCGAAGAGAAGTGGAATTGCCGATCGAGTATAAGGGAATTGTGCTCGAATGCGGATATCGGATGGATTTTGTTGTTGATGAAAAGATCGTTCTTGAGATCAAGGCGGTGGAGAAATTGGCTCCGATCCACGAGGCCCAGCTACTAACATACCTTCGCCTGAGCGGCTATAGAGTTGGCTTGCTTATCAACTTTAACGCGCCCGTTCTGCGAAACTCGATTGTCAGAAGAGTTCTTTAGGTAAGCTATTACTCGGTGATCGGCGTAGACCGACAAGTTGGCCTCCGTGCTTCAGTGCCTCCGTGGTTCAATTCCGTTTTGACTTACAGGTGTGCGAATGGAAATTCCGGTTCTTACTCTTCCCAAGCCGGTGCCGATTCAGCGGATGCGCAAGCCGCAGGAGAATATTCCGCAGAGCAAGCCCGAGCGCGATGCGCTGGCACAGGCGGTTCGGCGGTATGTGGCGGACGTGAAGCCGGTGCCGCCGATGCCGATGGATGAGCTACGGCTGCATGCCGACGCCCTCGTCGAGCGCGCCGGGTGCCCGGCAATTTATCGCGATTACCTGGCGATCCTCATCAACAACGAAAGCTGGCGCGAGCAGCTTGCCACCATTCCCTTCGAGCGCCGGCTGCTGCTTATGCCAAAGTGCCTGCGCGTCGAGGACAAATGCCCGGCGCCGTTCGACGAGTTTGGCCTGTTGTGCAAAAAGTGCGGCCTATGCTCGATCCAGGATTTGCAGGAGGAAGCCGAGCGGCTGGGGTATGCCGTTTTGTGTGCCGAGGGATCGGCCATCGTGATGGCGATTATTCAAACCGGCAAGATCGAGGCGATTGTCGGCATCAGTTGCCTGTCGGTGCTCGAGAAATCCTTCCCCCACATGGAAGCCGCCGCCATCCCTGGCATCGCCATTCCGCTTCTGCAGGACGATTGCGCCGATACCAATGTCGATATGGATTGGATTTGGGAGATCATCCATCTGACCAGCGACGACCGCACGCACCGCCTCGATCTGGAAGCCGTTCGCCAGGATGTCGATTCATGGTTCACTCCCGATGAACTGACGAAGATTCTCGGCCCCGCGAAAGGAAAAACCGATGAACTGGCGCGCCAATGGCTTGCCAAGTCCGGCAAGCGCTGGCGGCCCTTCCTTACCGTTTGCGCGTATAAGGCGCTGGCTGGGGATGCCGATGCGCTGCCGGCGGATTTGAAGAAAGTGGCTCTGGCCGTCGAGTGCTTCCATAAAGCCTCGCTGATTCACGATGACATCGAGGATGGCGATGCAACTCGTTACGGCGAACAAACCCTCCACGAAGAGCAGGGAGTCGCGGTCGCGCTCAACGTCGGCGATTTCCTGCTTGGCGAAGGGTATCGGCTTCTCGCCGAGTGCGATGCGCCGGCCCAATTCAAGTGCGAAATGCTCAAGGTAGCCGCCCTGGGCCATCGCACCCTGAGCCTGGGGCAGGGCGCCGAGCTTTGCTGGGCGCGCGATCCAAAGCCGCTGTCGGCATTGCAGGTGCTGGAAATTTTCCGCCAGAAGACCGCGCCCGCGTTCGAGGTCGCGCTGCGATTGGGCGCGCTATACGCCGGCATCGATGAATCCGTGCGCGACATCCTCAGCCAATACAGCGAAGCCCTGGGCATCGCCTACCAAATCCGCGATGACATCGAAGATTTGTCGGCCGACGGCCACGCCCCCGATGATGTGGATGCGCTGCGCCCGTCGCTGCTGCTGGCGGTGACCAACGAGCGCACCAAGGGCGACGACGGATCGTTCATGGAAGACGTCTGGCGCCGCAAGACCTCCGGCTCCGCGCAAACCTCCGCGCGCATCCGCCAGCTCATCACCAAGAGCCGCGCCGATGAACGATGCCAGTCGCTTTACGAGGCATACAAGGAACAAGCCATCCGCTCCCTAATGCCGCTGGAAAACGCCAGCCTTAAAGGATTGCTGCGGCGGGTGATGAGCAAGATTTTCAATGATTTGCGGGTCAAGGGCTGGTGCAGCGCGCATGAGGCCGAAATTGCAGCACAAAAGGAGATGCAAGAGGTAGCAGCAATATAACCGGATGCCGGCTCAAAGGTTTGAAATAATTGACGGTGTGCGACGCGCCAAGGCAGCGGAAATCGAAGGACATTTGGCGGTTTGGGCCATCGTTTACCCGAATTGCTCTGAGCAGCGCATTCCAGTGAAAAGCCTTCTTTCACCGAAAAGAGTAATTGACGCGGCGGAGCTGCGCGAATTGCAACGGTGGCAGAACGTGATTGAAGCGATGCGGACGGAACCAGACCTTCTACCGCCAATCGCCGTCCGACGCGGCAGAAAAGGAATTCCAATTAAGTACGTGCAAATCATTGGACCTTGGCCGTGATTTAGAAGCATTCATAGCCGAGAGACTTAAGATGATTGATCCCCCAAAGGAACGTCGCGCCCTGCACGCGCTACAGATGATTTTATGCCATGCGAGAACGATGGCGCTTTTCGGCGAAGAGCATGCCCAAATCGCGCATGTTCTCGACTGGGCTGAGTTACTTCCGCAATATCTCGCCGCCGAAACCGACAAGACCGCGGAGTTTGAGAATGCGTTGGGAGAGATTGCCGAGAAACACCCTCAACTCTTGGGGGCCTTGAATTTGTTTTCCAACTCGCAGCCCATTCGGCAACGAGCTTGAGCGAACGCCATGGACGCCGGCGATCAATCACGTCCATTGCATTCGCAGCAAATTCAACTGCCCCCAGTCCTCCTCGCTGAAATAGTCCGGCTTTTTGCCGTCGCCCATGAGCTCGCGGAAGAACCCGCGGGCTTCAATGTTGATGACGGCGCGGGATTCGGCCAGGCGGGCGCGCTCGGCAAAGGCGTCGTCTTTCTGGCATGCCAGGCGCAGGGCCTCGGCACCGGCGTGTTGCTTGACCATGTCCCGCAACTGCATGTAAAAAAGCCAGACCGCCTCGGGCGCCAGCGGCGGGGGGGTGCAATGCCGGCGGATGGCATGCTCGAAGTAACGCCGCTTCTGATCCCACCGCAAATGCGGATCATTGCCCAGCGTGACGTACTGGGCAACCTTCATCGCCTCGCGAAGATGGATGTTGCCGTACTTGTCGGCACGATGGATTTGCGTGGCGTAGAACGTCTCGGGGAATCCGATCACCGGCAGCGGAGGAAGTTCCAGTGGTGGCAGCATCGCCGATCCCTTGTTTGAACCTGTCGCACACCGGCCGGCGAGGATGTGATAGGCCGCCGATGTGCTGTCAATAGTCTAACCCCCCACTGGCAGGCGCGACAATAGCGGCAGCGCCTCCTGAGTATGGCAAGCCACGGGCGGGCCGCGCGTGCCACAAATTTTCGCCACACCCCCAACGGCTAAAAAAAATTAGTGATTCCGAGGCGATCTTCCTTGGCGCGGCAGGCGTAAATTGGGTAAAGTGCCCAACTGAGATTCGGGGGTGGATGAGCGGGCGGGATTGGGTCTTGGTGTTGGCGGACTCGCGTTTTTCGGATCTACAACTTTGGTCGTCTCTCTCGAACTGGGGCCCGTCCGGGCTTTGGTCGGGAGCGATGGCACTTCGTGAACCTGGAGGCTGGGAATGTCGGAATCGAAATCTGTATTGCGCAAGCGAATCGGACATCGTGTGGCATCGACGCGGACGGCGGCACGTTCGGTGGTGGAGACGCTGGAAGGCCGCATGATGCTCAGCGCGGCCGGCCACACCCTGGGCGCGGCCGATAACGTGGGCGTGTTGAGCTCATCGCCGGCGCAAGCGCAGGGGGCGGTGGGATTTGCCTCCAATACCGATGATTTTTACAAATTCGCCGTGACTTCACCCTCGCAGGTGAACGTGGGCGTATCGGGGCTGGACGGCAACATCGCGCTGGAAATGGAGGACGGGAGTGCCAGCCAGTTGTCCTTCTCATCGTTCTCCACGCTTTCGGGTTCGTTGCCCGGATCGACCAGCAACGTGAAGTATCTGGATCCCGGCACGTATTACGTGGATGTGCAGGGGTATTCCTCGGCCCTCACGACATACGCGATCAACCTGAGCGCGGTCGCCGCCCCCGAAACCGGGCATACGTTTTCAACCGCGGCCAATCTGGGCAACATCGGCGGCGTCCCGCAAACAATCGGCGGAACCCTGAGCACGACAACCAGCGACGATTACTGGCGCTTCTCCACCGGCAGCGGCAACTTCAACGCGGTGGTCAGCGGGATGAAGCCCAATCAGGGATTGGTCCAGGTTCTCAACAGCAGCGGCCAGCCGGTCGGCCCGACAATCGATCCCAATAATCCACCTGACCCGAACGTGCTGGCCTGGCCAACCAGCGGACTTTCCGGCGGAACGTATTATCTGCATTTGGAATCGACCGCCGCTGCCACCACTCCCTTCTCAATGGCGGTATCCGCCGGCGCGGGACAGGTCAATAAAGCCGGCGGCGAAGACCCCTCCCACGCACGCAACCTCGGAAATCTCGGCGCTACCCAAATCTATCAGAGCAACATCAAGCTCACCGCGCCCGCCGACTGGTATAAATTCACCGTGACTACACCCGAGACGGTGACCGTCACGCTTTCGGGGCTGGCGGGCAACGCAACCGTCGGCATCGAAGACGCCAACAGCAACACCCTCGCCCAGAGCACCTATGCCGGGGCAGCGCCTCAGACCATAAGCGTCGCGCTCAATCCGGGAACGTATTACAGTGACGTGGCCCTGGGCGGGTCGGTTTACACAAACCTGACGCTTTCGCTCAGCGCCGCGCCGGGCGGCCCGGTCACGCCGCTCGATTACGCCGGCAACAGCCCGTCGGCGGCGCGCAATATCGGAGCAGTCACCACTGCAACCCAGACCTTCAACGACTGGATCGGCGCCGCCGACACCAACGATTATTATCGTTTTTCGGTTGGAGCGAATTCGACGGTCCATCTAACCGTTGCCGGCAATGCCAACCTCGCCCTCTATGATTCGTCCGGAAGCAATGCTCTGGCCTGGGCCAATTCTGACGGCCAATCCGCGACGATCAATACGCAGGTATCGGCGGCCGGCACGTATTACGCGCGGGCCTATTACGCCAACGCCGACAGCTATTATTCCATCGCGCTGTCAGCGCAAGCCGCTCCGGTTACGCCCCCGGATTACGCCGGCAACAGCCCGTCCGCGGCCCGCGACATCGGAGCGGTCGGATCCTCCGCGGTTAGTTTCAACGATTGGATCGGCGCGGCGGACACCAATGATTACTATCGCTTCACCGTCGGCGCCAACGCCACCATCAATTTGGCCGTAACGGGCAACGCCAACATCGCGCTCTACGATTCGTCGGGAACCACGCTATTGGCGTCGGGCAACTCCAACGGGCAAAGTGCATCGCTCAGCAAGAGCGTGGCTGCCGCCGGCGTCTATTACGCCCGCGTCTATCCCGCCAATGCCGATAGTTACTACACGATCAGCCTGTCGGCCCCGGTGGCGCCGGTGACGCCCGTCACCCCGCCAGACAATGCCGGCAACACCCCGCGCGCGGCGCGAAGCATTGGCTCGGTCAACACGGCTGCCCAAACCTACAATGACTGGATCGGCGCCGCCGACACCAATGACTATTACAGTTTTACCGTTGGCGCCAATTCCACGATCAATCTCGCGGTGACGGGCAACGCCAATATTGCCCTGTACGATGTTTCGGGCACGAATCTGCTGGCCTCGGCTGCCTCCACCGGCCACGCTTCCGCGCTGAGCGCGCAGGTGACGGCGGCGGGCACGTATTACGCCCGCGTGTACTATGCCAATGCCGACAGCTACTATTCGATCGCGCTGTCCGATACCCCCGTGGTCCGCGTCGTTACCGACGATGGCGATGCCACCCTGGCCGCCGCCCGCGCCATCCCCAACCCAATCACCGGCGGCGACTTCCAGTACACCGACGGCTACGTCGGCGCCAACGACGCCAACGACTATTTCCGCTTCAACGTCACCAGCACCGCCAAAATGTGCCTCTGGGCCACGCGCTACAACAGCACCGGCGTTCAAATCTCCTTGCTGGACCATAACGGCAACGTGATGGATACGGTCACCAGCGCGCAGAACAGTCCGCCGGTGCTGCTCGATGGATTGTTGCCCGGCGTTTATTACATGCACGTGACGCCCCTGAACGCCGGCCCCGGCACCACCTATCGCGCCTGGTTCCTGGCCAAGCCATATGCCGACATCGCCGGAAACACGCCGCAAGCCGCGAAGGTCATTTCAGCGCCGTTGAACGGGTCCACGGTGCAGTTGCAGGATTTCGTCGGGCAGATCGACCCCTCCGACTATTACCAGTTCAACCTCAGTGCGCGGGCCGACGTTCGATTGTCACTGGAGGGCAGCGCGAATATCAGTCTCCTGAACAGCAACGGCACAACCGTGATCTCCTCGGCGATGAGCAACTGGCAGCAGCCCGGCTCGCTGACGGCCAGCAACCTGCCGGCTGGAACGTATTACGCCCTGATTTCCTATACCCACGTCCAGGATAGTAATTACCTGCTGACGATGTCGGCCAATGGCAGCGCTCCGGTGGTAATCCCGCCGGTTGTAACGCCGCCGGTTGTAACGCCGCCAGTCGTGACCCCGCCGGTCATAACCCCACCGGGCGGCGCGATGGCCAGCGCCACCGATATCGGCGCGATCACCGGCTCGCTTAAAGTGTTCAATAACGCGGTAAGCACGGCTCAAACCGCCGCCTACTACAAGTTCAGTTTCGCCCGGCCCGAGGAACTCGATCTGCTCGTCAACGGCCTGACGCCCAACGCACCAGTGAACTTTGACTTGCTCGATTCCAACGGGCGGGCAATCACCTCCGGCCTGCGCACCAGCGCCAAATCGCTGTGGCTCAGCAAGGACCTGCTGGCCGGCACATATTACGTGAAGGTCTACACGACCGGCGGCGGCAGCAACTTCAGGCTGGCTATCATCTGACGCGATGATCCGACACCCCCACGGCGGCGAATTTTTTCTCTTCACGCAGGACGATCACGCCCGGCTGTCGGGACAGTTGGCGGCGCGGGTGGGCAACTCGCGCTTTGCGCAGCCGCTGCCATTTGCAGCCGTGGTTGATGCGGTGTCGATGCACGATGCCGGCTGGCCCCTGCACGATTCGCAGCCCACGCTCAACGCCGATCATCTGCCGCTGCACGTCTTCGAGACGCCGCCGACGGTCTCGACGCGCGTGTGGATGGAATCCGTGCGCCTGGCGCGCGGGAAGGGCCCATACACCGGCCTTCTGGTGAGCCTTCACGTCCTGGCGCTGTCGGCATTGGCGCATCAGCATTATTGCGATCCGCAGGTCCGCCAGCGCAATGCGGCCCAGGTCTTCGAGTTGAACAAGTTTCAGCAAGCGCAAATCGAAACGCAGGAAACGATTCGCCGCGAGCTGGGGATGCGCACCGACCTGCCGCTGCCGCTGGGCCTGGCGCCCCTGGGCACAAACGCCGACGAGGACCTGCTGAATTTCAATTATCAGATTCTCAAGGCGATGGATCAGATCAGCCTTGCCCTGCTGTGCGCCGGCAAGCCTTTGACGACAATTGAAAACGCCTATCCGAGGCCGGGCGCGGTGCCGGTTGACCTGCGCCTGGGATATGTTTCGCCATGGATGGTGTCCGTGAATCCCTGGCCATTCGCGGATCAGCAAATCGAATTGGAGGCGCCGTATCGGGCGGTGCCGGCAAGGGCGTATGCAAGCGAAGCGGAGTTCCGTGATGTTTATGCCGCCGCAGACCAACAGCGCATGACGGTGCGCGTCGTGCGGGAGACCTGACAGCCGGCGAAAGTGACATGGCTTACGAACAGCACATTCAGGATGCCGGCCCGGATGTCGCGCGCTGCGCGGTGATCACGCTCTCGGATACGCGCACACAGGCGACGGACAAAAGCGGCAGCCGAATCCGCCAACTGCTCACCGACGCCGGCCATCGTGTCGAGGCGTATCGAATCATCCCGGACGATCCGATGACGTTCGATGAACGTCTCGCGGAATTTCTCGCGTCGGAAAGCATCGACGCCATTCTCACCAACGGGGGCACCGGCGTGAGCCGCCGCGACTGCACCATCGAAGTCCTCGAAAGGCACATCGAACAACACTTGCCCGGCTTTGGCGAATTGTTTCGGAGCCTGAGTTGGGAGCAGATCGGAAGCGGCGCGATGTTGAGCCGGGCCGTCGGCGGAATCGCGCGCGGGAAACTCATTTTCGCGATGCCCGGATCGACCAAAGCCGTCGAGTTGGCGATGAGCCGGCTGATTCTGCCCGAGATCAGGCACCTATTGCACGAATTACGCAAATGAAGGGCTCGGGAAAACCAAGATTAAGTTCCGGTGTTTTTAGCCTTCCGCGGCTGTTTCAACGTGACACGGGCGTCCCGCCCGTGCCGATGGGTTGGGAGTTCAAGACTCGAGGTTGCTGAACATCCCCCACATTGCGCACGGGCGGGACGCCCGTGTCACAATAAGAGATTTCATTTCGTCAGCAAATACGCGATCAAATCATTAAAATCTCCCGGCTTAAGCATCTCCCCAAAATTGCTGGGCATCAGCGAGAGGTTGGAGGGGACGATGCGTTTGACTTTTGATTTTTGAATTTGCACTTCCTTGCCGGTGGAGTCGGCGACGGTGAGGGTGTCGCCTTCCTCGCGGCGGGGGATGCCGGCGATCACGTCGCCGGTGTCGAGTAAGTATGTGTTGTATCGGAAAGTCGCGTCCACGTTTCGGCTGGGGTCGAGGATGTCCTCGCAGATGCGCGGCACCCCGCGCACGCCCACGCCATCGAGTTGCGGACCGACGTGCGCGCCAACCCCGCCGACGCTGTGGCAGACGGCGCAGGTTTGCTGAAACAGAGCCTGGCCGTGTTGCGGCGAAGCGACAGCGCGGTCGAAATGCGCGGCGCGATCGTCAATCAACTTTTGTATCGCGGCATCGGCCTTGGGCAGGTTGGCCGTCAGCTTCGCGATGCGCGCGTCCAGATCGGCGGACTTGGAGATATTGAGCCGTTCGCGCACGTTCACATCCTGCAAGAGGCGCGGCGAGGCTTTCCCCAGGGCGATGGCGTTAAGCAGCGCCTCGGCGCCGGCCTTGTTGGCCGCCAACGACTTGGCCAGCGAAAGCTGCAACTTCTGGGGCGCGGTTCGGATCGCCTCGACAAATGCGGCGGTGACGGCAGGGGAGGTGTCCTGCGCCAAGGATGCGCCGACGGCTTCGCGGAGGCTGTCGGGCGCGGTGGGTTGCGCCAGCACGCCGACGCGCTCCTCGATGTGGCCGCCGCCCAGCGCCGCCAGCGCCTTGGCCGCGGCGATGCGGGCGTCCAGATCGGCGCGCGACGTCGTCAGCACCTGCGCCACTTTGCCGTCCAATTCTCTAAGGCCAAGCGACGCGGCAATATCAATGGCGGTTTGCAGGCGGTTATGCTCGGCGGCGGCGGGAACGCGAACGACGGACGGATCGAATCGCCCAAACGCCATCCATGCGTACGCGGTTCCATTATTTCCGTCGGTGGCCTCGATGTATCCCTTTTGGCCGGCCCACTTGGACAGATCCCAGATGACTTTCTGAGCCATATCGTTTCGGGGCGGCGCGGCCTGGATCAGCACGTCGCCGCTGTCGGCGGCGCGGAGGCGGACGAAGTTCTTGATCGGACGCCGCGTGGGCGGCTGGCCATTATGCCCGGCCATGTAGAAACTCAGCTTGGCGGGGATCGCAAAGTCCGGCGACCGCAAAACGCCCGTCCCGCGCTCTCCCAGCGGAAGCGATGAGATAAACGGGGCGGCGGTGTTGCCGTCGCTGCTGGTCCGAAGCTGCACAGACCAGGGATTGCGCGCGTTGGCATACGCCGACAGGGGCGTGTTGGTCCATCCGCCAAACGCCTCGCCGGGCTTGGACAGCAGTTTTTCCGCCAGTTCCTTTCCCCAATTGCGGGTAACCGGGCCTAAGGTCCCCTTGCGCTGCAGCACGCCGTCCTGCAAGGCCTTGAACAGCAGCACCTGCGTCGAATCATCCGCCGCGAATTTGGAGGTGGCCAGTTTTGTCAGGTCTTCCACTTGCGCATCGGTTCCGAAGCGCGCGACATGCTTAAACGCGTTGGCGGCCTTCAATGGATCGGGCGCGGCGCCGTTGCCGATCTGCTTAACCACCAGCAGCATCGCTTCCGGAGAAGTCGCCCCGTTGGCCGCGTCCACCAGGTCGCGCGTGTCGCGCGGACTGGAGCCCGGCAGCGGCAATTTGTCGGCGACGCCCGCCGCGTCAAGTTGATTTCGCAACGCCATGCGGATCGTATGGATCAGGTGCTTGTCATCCGCCGGCGCCTGCTGTTTGGCGTCGAGCAGGGGGCGGACGTTTTCCATTGATGGATGCTGGCCAAAGGCCTCGGCGGCGCAACGACGAACCATCGCATCGGCATCCTTCAACCCGCTGAGCGCAAGCTCGCGCTGCCGGGCCGACCAGGGCTGCGTCTCGGATAAAACACGCATCGCATGCACGCGCACCGCGCCATCGACATCCGCCGCGTATCCCTCCAGCATCGGCTCATCAAGCGCGCCGAGCCGCTTGAGCACCCACATTCCATGCACCTTGAGCGTTTGCGACGGCCCGTGGGCCAACGCTTCCTTCAGCGGCGCAATCGCGGCGGGGCCGGTGACATCGGCAAGATAATTCATCGCCAGCATGCGGATCGTGAAATTCGCGTCGCTTAGGTCCGCGATCAATTCGGGCATCGCGGCCTTGGTTAGATCGAACGGCCTGGCGGGGGCGGGCGTGGCGTTTTTGCCGGTGTAGACGATCCGCCAGATTCTGCCGCGCTGCTTGTCGCGGCGGGGATGATGCAAGTCCACCTCGTAATGCCCGATGATGCAGTTGTAAAAATCCGCGACGTAGATCGCCCCGTCCGGCCCCAGCTTGATGCAAGTCGGCCGGAACCATTGGTCGTCGCTCACGAGAAAATCGGGCGCATCGTCGGCATGAAACGCCGACCCGCGCGGCACAAGCTGCGCGCGGTTGATGATGTTCGTCACCACGTTCCCCACCAGCATCATGTTGCGATATTCCGGCGGATATTGGTCGGCCACGTAATCCACCAGCCCCGCGATCGCGGTCGAGCCGTACATGTGGTCGGCGATATCCGGGCCGAAGCCCAAGCCATCATCGGGCTTGCCAAAGCTCGAGTAATACGCGCCGCGAAGGCACAGCAAGATCGGCTTGGTCTCGCAGTCGCTGGTGAACAAGTTGCCCAGCGGATCGAAGCACATGCCGAACGGATTCACCTGGCCATGCGTGTTGAACTCGATATGCGAGGCATCGGGCTTGAAGCGGTAGGTATTGCCCGAGTTCATCGTGATTTGCGAGTCATCGGTGGCCCGGACGGTCGAGGTATTGCTGTAGCCATGCACGGCATAGATCCAACCGTCGAAGCCTTCGGTGAACGAGCCGGTCATGCCGTGGGTATCGATGTGCCCCTGGCCGGCAAGAACGATCCGCCGTTGATCTGCTTTCCCCTGGCCGGTCGTATCGGTCATCCGCCAGATGCCGGGGATGGAATAGATCAGCGCCGAATCGCGCCCGTCGCGCCCGCGTTGCGGCAGCACGCCGACGGGGATGTTCAGATTATCCGCGAAGGTGACGATCTTGCGGGCATGCCCATCGGGCGCGAAGTCGGACAATATCTTCACCGTATCGCGCGTCGGCTTTCCCGCGGGCGCGGGGAATGGATATTCCACCGTATCCGTGATCCACAGCCGCCCTTTGTCATCAAAGGCAATGTTAATCGGCTTATGAATCGCCGGCTCCGCCGCCACGAGCTGCGCCTCAAACCCCGGCGGCAAATGAAACGCCTTGCCTTCATCCAGCGGCTCGCGCGGCCCCGCCGCCACGATCGTATCCGCCGCCCGCGCCGCGCGCGCGCCAAGGCAGACTAAGCTCGCCAGCAACACCGCCGCCCGCATCACCCCCGCCGCTTTGCAATTCCGCATGCCAATACTCCAGAAAGAAGGGAGATCGAATGAGTAATACTGGCGGGAACGGGCGCGCGTTGCAAATCGCACGAGCGTGGCAAGCGGAGGGCGGGGCCGGAAATAGTGGCACGGGCGGCTCGCCCGTGGAGTCGCGGTACGCCGCGATGTTCGACCGGTACTCCGGTCGAAGGCGCGAGAGCGCAGCGTTCTTCGTGGGCGTGAAGCCATCGGTCGCTGCGCTGGAGGTGGTTCGGCCGAAGTACCGGCCAGCGGCTATGCCTGATGGAGTCCGCACGATCAGCGGCCGGTCATCTGCTCCAATTTCTGGGGGTAACGATCGCCCTGCACGGTGATCCTGGAAGCCGCGTCGTTGATGTCGCGCAGGTCGTCGGTCGTGAGTTCAATTGAGACCGCGCCGAGGTTCTCTTCCAGCCGGTGCAGCTTGGTGGTGCCGGGGATCGGCACGATCCACGGCTTCTGGGTCAGCAGCCACGCGAGTGCGATCTGAGCAGGCGTCGCCTTTTTCCGCTGGGCGATGTTCGCGAGCAGATCGATCAGGGACTGATTTGCCTTCATCGCTTCGGGCGTGAAACGAGGCAGAGTGCCGCGGAAGTCGGTGCTATCGAGTTTGGTCTTCTCATTCATCGCGCCAGTGAGGAACCCCTTGCCCAGCGGGCTGTACGGAACGAAGCCGATGCCGAGCTCTTCGAGCGTCGGTATCACTTCCTTCTCGGGGGTTCTTGTCCACAACGAATACTCACTCTGGAGCGCGGCAATCGGCTGGACCTCGTGGGCGCGACGGATGGTTTGCACGCCTGCTTCGGAAAGGCCAAAGTACCTGACCTTTCCCTGCTGGATCAATTCCTTCACCGCGCCCGCCACATCTTCAATCGGCACGTTCGGATCGACGCGGTGCTGATAGAGCAGGTCGATCACGTTGGTCTTCAATCGCTTGAGGGAGCCTTCCACAGCTCGCTTGATGTTTTCCGGGCGGCTGTTCAGGCCCGCGGCGCCCGGGCGATTGTCGCTGCCGCTCAGGTCGAACCCGAACTTGGTGGCGATTACCAGCTTGCTCCACATCGGCGAAAGCGCTTCGCCGAGAAGTTCTTCATTCAGATATGGCCCGTATACCTCCGCCGTGTCAAAAAAGGTGACGCCGCGTTCGACGGCGGCATGCAGCAACGCGGTCATCTCCCGCTTGTCCTTGGGAGGCCCATACGAAAAGCTCATCCCCATGCAGCCAAGCCCAAGAGCCGAGACTTCCAAGCCACTTTTTCCGAGTTTTCGCTTTTGCATTGCATGACTTTACGCCGGCAATCGTCCATTGCGATAGGAGGATTCTGGGAGATGTTTGGATCGCCCGTAAGACTGAACGGCAGACCATGTAGGCCTTTATGGGGAAATCAGCTCAACTTCAGGGAAATAAGTTCGTGTCATCGCCATCACCCCATCGGTCGTCACGCCCGCCATCGCCGCGCCCCTCGCCGTCGACAACCAACGCTCCGCCGCCCCCTGAGGCGCGTCCCCATTGCTAGCGAGCAGAAACCGAGCGAAATCCGCCAATTCGACGCGCTTGGCGTCGGGCAGTTGTTCGCAAATGCTCAACAATTCTTGAGTAACAATGCTCATGCTTTGATTCTGTACGGATGAAGCGACTATTCCAGCCCACAGTCACAAACGCAAGCGGCTCACTCAGATTTCAGGGAGGCCAAGTCAAGGCAGAAGCGGTACTTCACGTCGGACTTGGCCAGCCGCTGGTATCTTCCTTGACTTTTTGAAGTTCATCCTACCGTTGTTCCATCCATTCCCGAGACGGACCATTAAATAGAATAGAAAGATTGTTCATGACATTTCGGCCGAGAACGCCGTGCCAACTTTCAAACAGCAGAAACTGCCCCCGAAACGATTTGCCGAGAAGCAGCGTCATACGCCTGCATTGCCCGTCTCCCGAACTTCCATCACGAAATTGGCCGCATCTTCCGGGTGCGCCAACTTCGGCGTGTGAGTTTTCGTGGCGGGGACCACAGGGCCGGCGCTTGCATCCTCTTCGACGCTTACGAGAACGCGCGTTCCCTCTGGCAGCGCGAGCGGCTCAAGCGACCTCAGTGCGCCCTGGCTGAAGATGGCATCGACCTGACGGATCACGAGCTAATTCTAACAACCATCGGCCCGAGAAGTACAGTTTATGTGTTTTTGGAAATGGAGTTTTATGACAATCCTCGCGGATTTTTGTACGATTCTCCAAAACCGCGACGGGCGATGCGAAACGGAACTGTGAGGCGTGTCTTTACCATTGAGCCAAAAGGAGAAGGCCGCCGTCGCGATCGCGCTGAGCTGGGGCGCGGGGTTCATCGACGTGCTGGGTTATTTCACGCTCTATCACGCGTTCGTCGCCCATATGACCGGGAACACGGTTTCGAGCGTGCTGCACGGAACGGAACACAACTGGCCGGAGTTGCTGCACCGCGCCGTGCCGATCGCGGCGTTCTTCGTGGGGCTGTTGCTCGGAGAGATCATTCTGGAGACAGCTCATCGCCGTAAGCGCAGGTGCGTCGCGGCGCGGGCCTTGGCGCTTGAGGCCGTGTTTCTGGCGGCTTTTCTGGTGATTGGGCTGCTCGTGTTTGGCGCGGGACCCCATCCTCGAAAAGCCGGGACCGGAGCATTCGTATTGCTCGTCGGGCTGATCGCGATGGCAATGGGCGTGCAGAGCGCATCGCTGCGCAAAATCGGAGCATTAACGATATTCACCACGTTCCTCACCGGCACGCTCACGAAACTGGCCAACGATTTGAGCATCTACCTGTTTTGGTTTCGCGACAGAACCCGTGGCCGAATGCGGCGCCGATTCGGCAAAGCGCTGCGGCTTTCGCCCCGGCAGGAATCGTTCCAGGCCGTGCTGCTGCTGACGGCGCTTTATGTGGCCTACGCGGTGGGCGCGCTGGCCGCCGCGGAGGGGTTTATGCGATGGGGCGTGTCGGTCGCGGCGGCGCCGCTGGCGCTGGTGTTGGCCGCCGTTGTCGTCGATCTGATACGGCCAATTTCGCCCATGCCCTAGCGTGGCGGGGCCTGCCGCGCAACCTCCAGCTCCAGTTCCGCATCGGCTTGGCGGCGCCATTCGCAACGCAGCCTGAAGACCGAATGTATCAGCAATCAGGGACAACAAGGGAGTCCGACAGCGCCTGCGGAAGGAACAACCATGAACCGGGCGTATTCCAGGTGCGCCAGGCACATTCTCCCCATTGTGCTGCAGATCGGCCTCGCCTTGCCCGCACTGGGGCAAACTTATTTCGTTGCGCCCACCGGCGGCGATGGCAATCCCGGCACGTTGGAAAAGCCGTTTGCCACCATTCGGCGCGCTCAACAGGCCATCCGGCAGAAGCCGGGCACGGTATGGCTGCGCGGCGGCACCTACTACTTGCCCGAGAAGCTGGTCTTCAGCCCCGAGGACTCAGGCTCTCGGTCCGCCCCGGTGGTTTACCAGGCGTACGGGCAGGAGCAGCCGGTGATCAGCGGCGGGGTGAGGCTTGAAAAACTGGACTGGCAGCCCTATCGCGATGGGATCGTTCAGGCGCAAGTGCCAGCCGATCTGCAAACCGAGGAAATATTCGTCAATGGCGAGCGGCAAATCCTGGCGCGCTATCCGAATTACGATCCCAAGGCGCAGTATTTCGACGGCTTCGCGGCCGATGCCATCTCGCCGCAGCGCGTTGCGCGTTGGGCTGATCCGGCGGGGGGCTATTTTCATGCCATGCATCCGGCCCTCTGGGGTGACTTCACCTGGCGCATCACGGGCAAGGCCCCGCGGGGCGGTCTGACAATGGAGGGTGGGTGGCAAAACAACCGGGGCAGCGCGGCACACCCGAAGATTCGCTTCGTGGAGAACATTTTTGAGGAACTCGACGCTCCCGGCGAGTGGTTCCTAAACACCAAAACGCACACGCTCTTCTTTTACCCGCCGCCCGGGATTGACCTGGCCAAAGCGACCGTGGAAGCCACGCGCCTGCGCAGCCTGGTCGAGTTTCGCGGCAGCCAGGAGAAGCCGGTGCGATACGTCATTCTCCGGGGCCTGACTTTTCGCCAGGCGGCACGCACGGTGATGGAGACCAGGGAGCCGCTCCTGCGCAGCGACTGGGCCATCTACCGTGGCGGGGCGGTGTTCTTCGAGGGCACGCAAGACTGTGCGCTGGAGGATTGTTTTCTGGACCAGGTGGGCGGCAATGCGGTTTTCGTGAACGATTACAACCGCCGGGTCACGATCCGCGGCTGCCATATTGCCAAAGCCGGGGCGAGCGGCATCTGCTTTGTCGGAGACCCCCAGGCCGCACGCAACCCTTTGTTCAACTACAGCCAGGTGAACAAGCTCGAGGATATTGACCGCACCCCTGGTCCACGCACGCCCAACTACCCGGCGGATTGCCTGGTCGAAGACTGCCTGATTTACCTGACCGGGCGGGTGGAAAAGCAGACTGCCGGAGTGGATATCGACCTGGCCCGGAACATCACCGTCCGCCATTGCTCGATTTACGACATGCCGCGCGCGGGGATCAACATCGGCGACGGCTGCTGGGGCGGGGATGTCATCGAGTTCTGCGATGTGTTCGACACGGTGAAGGAGACCGGGGACCATGGCTCGTTCAATTCCTGGGGGCGCGACCGTTATTGGCGGCCCAATATTGCCGAGGTCAACGCGTGGGTGAAGCAGGTCCCCGAGCTCCCGCGCCTGGATGCGGTCAAGCCGGTGATCCTGCGGAACAACCGCTGGCGTTGCGACCACGGGTGGGACATTGACCTTGATGACGGTTCCTCATTTTACACGATCACCAACAACCTGTGTCTACACGGCGGCATCAAGAACCGCGAAGGGTATGGACGCACGGTTGAGAACAACATCATGGTTGGAGGGAGCCTTAATCCGCATGTCTGGTTCGCCGAAAGCGGCGATATTTTCCGGCACAACATAGTTTGGACCGCTTACCGGCCCGCTCTGATGCATCGTCCGCCGTGGGGCAAGGAAATGGATTACAACTTGATGCAGAAACAGGGCGCGGCGGCCGCGCCCGCCACCGTTTTGCAACGGCAGAGCGGCCGCGACGAGCATTCCATTGTGGCCGATGCGCAATTCGTTGATCCGGCGCACGGAGACTACCGGGTGAAGGAAGGGTCTCCCGCCCTGGCGCTGGGTTTCGTCAACTTCCCGATGGATCGCTTTGGCGTGGAAAAACCCGCCTTGAAAGCTCTCGCGCGCACGCCGGTTCTGCCCGATACACACTGACGGGCGCGGTCACAATGACGAATTCACGAATGTTCCAAAGCACGTCCCCGCCGCTCGCCGAACCATCACCCGCCTCATCGACCCCGCCCGCGCGACAGGGAAGAAGGGTTGCGCAGATTTTAAAAATGGATCAAAAAGACATGATCGGACCTGAAAAACTCCTGATAAAGCGGTTGGGCCGATCGCGGAAGGGGAAATATGACTCGCGGAAGGACAAATATGAATCGCGGAAGGGGAAATACAACTCGCGGAGGTCCTTCCGCGCGCGTTGGAAGTGCTTCCGCGATGGTTGGCAGTGGTTACGCGCTTTGCCCAAGCGAGAAATCGGTCGGCAGTGCGGACGCTACCCCGCTTGGGACCAGGCGTTCAAATTCCCGATGATGCGGAGCATCGCGGGTGATGGTTCGCCTTCGCCCAGAAGCCGCGCTCGTTTCCCCGCATAAGAACGAGGTGGGCAATCACATCATCGGTGGGGCACATGACGCCCGCCCACGTCTTGCCATAGTAACCCAGCGGATGGAGACAGAGTACGGCAAGCAGGCTCATTCCTTCTGCTTCCTTATTGCTTCGAAAGGCCAGCGTTGGGCGAAGCCGTCGGAATAAATAAGTTACCCTGCTGCGGGGGCTCTCCTCACGGAACGATCCGGTAAAGAGGTAGCAATTGAAGACTTCCGGCGGGAGGAGCGAGCGCAGTTTTTCCATGGCGCGGGTTTCGGCGTCCGCGTCCCAAACTCCGAATTCGCCGACTTGCATCGTGTTTATTAAATACTGCAGCCGCGCGTCCGCCCCCTCATCTTCGTGATACAGAACGCTCTTCCCGTTTTCCCTATAGATGAAAATGCGGGCGTGGTCCCGGAAGGAATACCATTGGTTGACGATCGTGGACTCCTCTTCTTTGCAATCCCGGACGACGATAAGTTTCTTGGACCCACTTGCAGGATCGGCATGGATTTCAAGGCGCGTGCCAGTGCGCTTACCTGGAAACCGTGGCTCCATGACTAGCTGGAAACCAAAAACGGGTACCGGCAGGCCACCCCACTCACCAATCTCCGTGGCAACCTCACTTGCGGCGGCGCGAAGCGCGCCGTGCAACCATGTGAGCGCGTCCGGTTCTTCAGGTGTTTTCAGCGCAGCTACGATTTCCGCCATGTTTGAATCCGTCCGTTGATTCATCCGCCGGCCGTCGGACCGATTGCAGTTGCCTTGGCTGTGCGCAGCGGCGCGCGGGGTTGAGTTTCCCGTTTCCTTTTTGGTTGCGCCGACTCGCCCTGCTCGTTCGGTTTCGCGACGTCGTCTGGTTCCTCAAGAATGTAGCACTCATGCGCAGCGTCAAACGATCTCACCCGCTTCTGCTTTCCGTCTGCCTCGACGAAGATCATGTAACCGCGTCGCAGCATGTCCTCGATCACCTTCTTTGCCTTGGCGACTTCTTCGGCGTCATTCCTTTCAAAACGAAACGTGAGGTGCCCCGCGCCAATATTGAGCACGTCGAGGAACCCGAGGGAATCGTCTTGCTGTGCTTCGGCTTGGTTCATTGGGGTACCTGTCCCGGATATTGACTCGCAGACCACCCGTCGACCCTTCCCCCTGCGTCGATGATCGAACGTTCCTCTGGTGAGAAGTCTTTCTTACTGGCAAGAAAGCGGACCTCCTTCGGGTCGATGCCCTCGCCAGCTAGGACGCGCGACGCGATCGCCTCCATCCCAAGTCCACGCGGAAGGGTGACACACCAACAGCCGAGCGGCATTCCGTGTTTGGCAAGCACCTGTGCGAGGATGGTGCCGGCTGGGGCTCTATCCCACACGCAACTGTCGCTCGCCACGCCAGCTTTCCTAAGTTTTGCCTTGAGCTCTCTACCGGTCATCGATCACTTCGTGAGATTCTAAAACGGATCGTATGTGTTCTACGTTACGCACGGTGCCATCCTATCACGAAGAAATCTGACAACAAGCCGCGTAGGGTCCGTATCGCGGGTCGCCTCTTCCCGCGTTCATCCGCGGCCCAAATCCATCCGATACAGATGAAATGCTCGCCCTATCCATCCGCCAGCCGTACGCCGAGTTGATCCCGCGCGGGATCAAGACGGCGGAGATGCGGTCGATCTCGACGACGATCGTGGGGGAACGCGGCGCTTGAATCAGCGGCTGGTCCAGTTCTCGGTGGGGATGTCCGGCAACGCGGTGAAATCCTGGTCCGATGTCGCCACGGTGAGCGTCATTTGCCTGGCCAGCGCGGCGAGCATCATGTCCACTTGGGAGAACATGCGGCCACGGCGCTTCAGATCGTGGTGGATCACGCCGTAAAACCTGGCTGTCGATGGGTCGATCGGCCAGACGCGGATCTGGCGGAGCAATCGTTCGAGGTTGAGGCGGTACACGTCGGGCTTGCTGACCTGCTGGATGCCGGCTTCGATCTCGCAGAGCACCGGCACGCAGGTGCCCACCTTAATACCCCGTTGTCGCAGATCGGTGATTCGCCGCCGTACTGATGAAGTTGGCGTGACGGCTCGGGAGAGGTGATTGGTGTCGATAAGATACCCTGCGGTCATGAAAGTCCCCATTGCTTGCGAACGGCATCTTTGCTCTCCCGTTCGATCTCGTCGAGCGCGTTCAGAAAACGCTCATGCTCCTCGGCTGGTATCTGGGAGGTGGCAGCGTCCATCTCCTGGGCCCACTGGCTGATCTCCGCGTCGGCGCGGTCGGGTTTGGGTTCCTCAATGACCAGTTCCTGGCCTTCGGCCCAATCGAGCGGCAGGGGTTCGACGGGTTGGATGACGCCATGACGCAGGACCGCTTTAATGGTCATATCAGCTCCCGTGTAGAGCATAGGATCATAACCGGCTTGGTCAATTCCCGTAGCGTTTGGGCCAATCCATGAAGGCATGCCACTGGTCGTTTCACGGCAGCGGAAGTAAATTACGCCGAACATCAAGCGATGAGGGCTTGAATCACAATCAAATCGTCAACCCCGTGAAATTATGAGATATGGAAATTCTCAATTAACCCGGACGGCAAGACTCCTCGCCGTGGCGGCGTTAGCCTTCTCGGTGTCTGGTTTCGTCGCAACCATCCACGCGGCCGACGAGCCGGTGCCGGCGCCAAGTTCTCCGCCGGTGTTCGACGGCGGCAAGAGCACATGGCATAACCGGTTCGTCCGCTACGACTTCGTTATGGATGACCAGACCCTGGCCATCAGTCCTTTTGCGCGGCCGGAAAAAGAAGGCTTTGCGGTTGGCAATCCGGCCAAGGGCATGCGGCGCTGCATCGTGGTCGTGCCAAACAAGCCGGCGCCGGGAAATCCCTGGTCGTGGCGAGGGTGTTATTGGGACCATCAGCCGCAGGCCGAGGTGGAACTGCTGCGGCGGGGATTTTACATCGCGTTCATTACCCCTGATCCGGGCAGGCAGTATCCGGGCAAGCAGTGGGACGCCTGGTACGCCTACCTCACGGAGAAGCATGGGCTGTCCAAAAAACCGGCCTTCGTTGGCATGAGCAAGGGCGGGGTGAATGAATACACCTGGACAACCTCGAACCCGGACAAGGTTTCCTGCATCTACGCCGACAATCCCGGCATCTACGCGGAGGACATCTTGAGGCTCGGTGAGCTGATCAAGCACGATGTGCCACTGCTCAACGTCTGCGGGACCGAGGATTTTGTCCTGGAGAAAAATACGAAGGTCATCGAGAACATCTATCATCAGGCGGGCGGCCAGATCACCATCATGATCAAGGAAGGCACCGGGCATCATCCGCACAGCTTGAACGATCCCAAGCCCATTGCCGACTTTATTGAGCAGCACGTTCAGCCGAACACCAAGCCCCGGCCCGAAATCGTGGATGACACGTTCACGAAATCCTTTTATTACAGCACCGAGAATTCTTACATTTACCTCCCCAAGGAAGATACTTACGCCACCTGCCGGGGACCGCAATTCACCCCGTGCTACGACCGTTACGACAAGGCTGGCAAATCGTCGTTTGGAGTCACCGGCATGGCGGTGCTGGTGCCGAAGACCGTGGCTGCCAGCAAGCCCTGGGTCTTCCGGGCGGATCGCATCGGCCGGAATGCGTCCGCTGTTGATCTGGCCCTGCTGGCCAAGGGGTATTACATCGTCGCTGCTCCTTACCTGGGGCAAGGCCCCGTTCGCTCAGAGTGGGACGCCGTCTATAAGAGGATGACCGACCACGGCTTTTCCAAGAAGCCGGCCATGGAAGGCGCCGGCGCGGGAGTCGGAGAAGCGTACGCCTGGGCCATCGAAAACCCCGACAAAGTTTCGTGCATTTATGGGGTGAATCCCGTCCTGCGCAGCATTATGTCGGGCAGACGGCAAAAAGAGCAGCCGCTGGACAATCTCGCCCCGCTGGCCAAAGCGGGCGTGCCGACCCTGCATGTGTGCGGTCAACTTGACCCCTGGCTTGACCGCGAGACGCGAGTCGCGGAAAAACGCTACAAGGAGTTCGGCGGCCAGATGACGGTCATCGTGAAGCCCGGCGAGGGATATTTTCCCGTCGGGCCGCTGGACCCGAAGCCGGTGGTGGATTTTATCGTGGCCAAAACGCAGTAAACCTGCGAGGTAGGGAGCGGAGTGGCGAGCCAACAACGATTGTGAATAAAACCCTGCAATCGGGGTGACAGGATTTGAACCTGCGACCTCTTGGTCCCGAACCAAGCGCTCTACCAAACTGAGCTACACCCCGGCGTTGATGTTTCCAACGGCGACGCCAGCAAGTGTAACATCGCCGAGTCGGAAGGCAAGCGGACCGCCTTTCCCGCGGCAATCTTCAACCCTTCGCCAGACCGCGTTGCTCGACTAATTGCACCGCCTGCCGCGCGAGTGCGGTAATTTCGTCGAACCTTCGGGCGGCGATGGTTTCCCTGGCGGCGATCCAGCTTCCGCCGCAGGCGAGTATACTTGGGAGCTTGAGATAGGCGGCAAGGTTTTCCGGCGTGATGCCGCCGGTGGGGATGAATCTCATCATGGCGTAGGGGGCGGCGATGGCTTTGAGCATGTTGATGCCGCCCAGGGCCTCGGCGGGGAAGAATTTCACGACGGTTAAGCCGTGGTCGAGGGCCAGTTCGATGTCGGTGGGCGTGGCGGTGCCGGGGGTGACGAGGATGTGGTTGGCGAGGCACCATCGCACCACTTTTGAATTAAAACCCGGCGAGATGATGAACTTCGCGCCCGCGCCTGCCGCCCGCTTGGCCGTCTCGACATTCAGCACCGTTCCGGCGCCGACCAGCAGGCCCGGCCGGCGCGCCATCTCGCGGACCGCGCGCTCGGCGGCATCCGTGCGAAAGGTGATCTCGGCGAGCGGAAGGCCGCCGGCGATAAGTGCATCGGCTAACGGCCCGGCGTTTTCCGCATCATCCATCGCAATCACCGGCACGATGCCAAGGTTGCCGATCCGGGTCAAGACGTCATCCATTTTGCGCTCCAAGCCAAGCAAAATCCGAAATCCGAAGCACGAAATCCGAAACAAACCCAAAATCCAAAAGCAGGAAAGCTCAAAACAAAACTGCCAAGATATCCTGCGAAATCCTACCGGCAAGGCAAGACCCGACGGACGCGCATTCTGAATTTTGAATTTTCCGCTTTTTCTTGCTTTTGAATTTGTTTCGGATTTCGTGCTTCGGATTTCGGATTTCCAGCTTCACCTGGGTTGTGGACGCAGTCTGCGCCAAGCGCCTTCCTGGTTTATTCAGTTTTCAAGCGGGCGCGCCGGCATGGGGCGCCGCCGCCGGCGTTTCTTCCTTGGCCGACGCGGGGTAGTAGGTTTGGATGGCGCGCTCGATTTGGCGGGCGTCGGCAACGACGAATTTGAGTTGCATCCGCACACGCCGGGGCAGCTCCTCGCTGGCGCGCAGGAACGATCCCTCGGCGGCGGCGAGCACCATCTGCTCGCCGCTGGCGCGCAGCGGCATCACCTTGTAATCGACCGCCAGCGCGCGCGGCAGATGCGAAAGGCTCTGCACGTCGATGCCGATGGCGTCCAGATCGACGCGATCGGGCGCGCCCGATAACTGCGCCCACCAGGCCCGCCAGATGTGTTGCGGCTTGCAGAGCCCAAAGGCCAGCGCGATCTCGCCAAAGCGCCGGCGCGAGGAGGTCTGATCCTCAAGAATCTCCGAAACATCGTGCGGGGTCAGAGAGACGAAACGGCTGAGCAATTCCCCAAATCGTTGACGGGACATGACGCATTTCCTCCGTATCCCACACAAACCGCCCGATCCGCCGCGCCGTGGCGGGCGCGGTGGATCATTACAACTTCACGGTCCAAACCTACAATACAAACCAGACTGCGACAAACGCGGTGAAACAGACCCTATGCATTTTCTCCAACCACGAGGAGAATCTCACCACGGAGGCACGGAAACACGGAGGCGCTTTCGGTTTGACCGACGCGCTGCCCCAATTCAGAAGAGCACGTTCAATTCTCGTTGCCTGCCAAATTACACATTCCTTCGGATGCGCCTCGGTGCTTCCGTGGTTGTTTCCTTTTTGGATTGCGGACGTAAGACTGCGCTGGCTCATTCCAGGCTCTCTTTGATGGTATTATCGAGACATGAGCGTGCGTCTTGAAATGCTTCAGGTTGCCCGGCTGGCGCCAAGGCTGCTTGGCGATGCGGCCGAATCGGTCGCCGGCTTTCTGCACGGCCAACAGAATGCGGATGGCGGGTTCAACGACCGCGCGGGCAACAGCGATTTGTATTACACCGTCTTCGGAATCGAAGCGTTGTTCGCACTGCGCGCGTCGGTGCCGATGAATTCACTGCAAGGATATCTGCGCGGCTGGGGCGCCGGCGAGTCGCTCGATTTCGTGCATCTGTGTTGTTTGGCCCGCTGCTGGGCGATGTTTCCACCCGATGCGCTCGACGATGCCACCGGCGCGGCGATCCTGTCGGCCATCGAAAGTCACCGCAGCGCTGACGGCGGATATCACGCCGCCAGCGGATCGCCCGCCGGCACCGTCTATGCCTGCTTTCTGGCGACCGCGGCGTATCAGGATTTGCGGCGCGAAGCGCCCAATCCGTCGGGAATCATCCACTGCATGGAAACGTTGCAGGCGGGCGACGGCGGCTATGCCAATCAGCAGGAATTGCCGATGGGTTTGACTCCCTCGACCGCCGCCGCCGTCACGCTGCTCCGGCAGTACGATCGGCCGATCGATGCGAAGTTGGGTGATTGGCTTTTATCCCGCGCTCATCCCGAAGGCGGATTTTTCGCCACGCCAGCCGCTCCTATTCCGGATCTTCTCTCAACCGCGACCGCATTGCACGCCCTGGCCGGCATGCAGCGTGACACCCGCGCGATTCGGGAAGGGACGCTGGATTTCATCGACACCCTGTGGAACAGGCAGGGCGCGTTTTTTGGGAATTGGGAGGATGATGTTCTGGATTGCGAATATACGTATTATGCGCTTCTGGCGCTGGGGCATTTGAGCGTGTGAGAAGAGCTTCGTCGTATCACGGGCGTCTCGCCCGTGCCCGGTGGCGCAGTGGTTGAAGTGCCACGGTTCTGACAATTTCAACGCACTCCGCACGGGCGGGACGCCCGTGATACGACGAGACCATTCAGCGGTCGAATCCGACTTTATACGGTTCCAGACGGCTGAAGCGTCACACGCGGATTCGAGCTTCAATTATCTCGGTGCCCAACTGTCGAGGTCGCGGCAGCGGCAGCGGCAGCGGCAGCGGCCGGCGCCAGACCCTGCTCGATCTGCTCGATCTCTTTCCTTTTTACCTCCGTGTCCAGCTTCTGCGCGGTGATATCCACCCGCAGCCGGCTGTAGAAATTCAGGTAACTGTTCGCCACCAACACCAGCGAAAAAAAGGCGATGAGGTATCCGCGCCAATCCAGGAAAAGCAGGTGGTAGCGGGCCAGCAGCATGAAGAACAGCGTGATGTAATGACTGAAGCAATATTCGCAGGTGAACAGGTAGAAAAATTTCCGCTGCAGCAGGTTCCGGCACGTCTTGCTCCGATGGATGCAAAAGTCGCGCGGCTCGCGGAAGACCTCCTCAAACACGACCGTTCGCGCCACGCACGCGATCGGGATCGCCAGGACGAACAGTTCGACGATCATTTGCCAGGTGATGACGGGCATGAGGGAGTCGTCCTGCGTGGCGCACGCGCGATGGAAGCTACTCGTGGCTTTGCTGCCGGGCGAGTTTGAGGCGCGTGGCCAAATCGGGGGGCCAATCTTCGGCTGGAAGCCTGTGTATTTGCTCGTAGAGATTTGACGCCTGGGCGAAATCATTGCGATCCTCGGCATCGATCGCGGCTCGATACAGTATGCGCGACCGTTGCCGGGGATCGGCCGGAAGCGGTTCGGGAACGGTGCCGGAGTCGGCGTTTGAAGCGGGGGCCGTCGCGGGCGACACAGCGGCAGTCGCTACGTCCGGGGTGGATATGGGTTGGGCCCGGGCGGATGGAACTGGAGTGGGGGGCGCGGCGGATTGTATCCTGGCGGAGGGGGCGGTTGCCGGAACAGCGTGAGCCAAAAGCGCCGCCGGCCCCGTGCCGGTCGCGCTGGGGCTTATCTCGGTTCCAGAATCATGCTCATCGACCGCCGGCGCGGACTTCAGCGCCGGCGTGGGCTTGAGCCCCGGAGTGGATTTCACCGAGGGCGCAGACTTCACCGGGGGCGCCATGGGGTTTGAACCGGGGACGGCGGCGTTTGTCGCGGGCGTGGACCACAATCCCCGCACGCGATCGCGGAGGCTTGGATCGATGGCCAGCACGGCTGCCGCCACCCCCGCCAGAATGATCAGGTAGGCCAGCCACTTCCATCCGCGCGCCGGTGAGGCGCGTCCCGAAGCGCCGGTCGCCCCAGGCGCGCGCAAACCCGAAAGCGGATCGGGCGCGAGATCAGCGAGCAATTCCTGGGCGGCGTCGTACTGCGCGGACGGCTCGAAATTGAGTTTGAACGCCGCCGCCAAATCCTTGGCGCTAAGGAAGCCGTCGCGCGGGCGGGGCCGGAGATTTGCCGCGTCGGCTGAACCGGCCTTTTCGCCGGCCGAGGCGAATGGCGTGGTTAGAGGCTGAGAGGCCTTGTGCGGGCTGGGCGCGTCCGCCATGTCCCAGACGGATTTACCCTTGTCGGATGGGTCTTCCGATGCTTCCTCGACGGCCAACGCGTCGGGTTCTTCGGCATGGTGCTCGACAACCGGATTTGCGTGAAATTCCCCGCCAGCGACGTGTTGGGGGACGGGCGGCTTTGGCCGCAATTCAGATGCGGGTGCGGGCTCGGCCGGTTCGCTTGCCGACTCGCTCTTGCCGGCCGCTTCCGCCATTTCGCGATGGAGCGATTCACGCTCGCGCGTCGCGGCATCGCGTTCGCGGGCAACGGCTTCGCGTTCCTTGGCCGCCGCCTCACGGTCGCGGGCAGCGGCATCGCGATCGCGCACCACCGCCTCGCGCTCGGCGGCCAACGCCAATCGATCGCGCTCGATGGTCTCGCGCTCCTGGGCGGCCGTCAGTCGCTCGGTCGAAGCGGCTTCGCGCTCGCGCTGGATCATTTCGCGTTCCTGCTCGACGATCAGCCGTTCGTGTGCCGCCGCTTCGCGGTCGCGCTCGATCATCTCGCGTTCCTGGGCGGCCAGTTCCCGCTCGCGGGCGGCGGCCTCGCGATCGCGGGCGATGGTTTCCTGCCCGCTCTTCACCGCGTCCAGTTCGCCGGCGGCGGATCGCTTCACCTCATGCACGGAGTCGCGCTCGAGGGCGACCGCTTCAAGCTGCCGGGCGATGTCATCGCGCTCGCGCTCGCGAAGCACCTCCTCGCGCTGGCGCAAAAGTTCCTCGCGTTCGCGCGCCGCCGACTCGCGTTGCTCGCGCAGCCCGGCCTGTTCGCGCTCGTCGGCTTGTGAGCTGACGGGGGCGGCAACCGCGGCTTGCGCAAGCTGCGCCGCATGCGCCTGGGCCGCCGGGATCTCCTTGAACACCGGCAGCCGTGGCTCGGGCTCGGGGCTGTCCAAAAGCGTGTCGGGATTAAGCGATGGCTCCTGCAGGCGGTTGCACTGCGAGCATAGATTGGCCGAGGGCTCGATCGCTCCGCCGCAGCTATAGCAAACGCCAAACTCGCGGCTCAGCCCCTTCACATGTGCCGCGAAGCGCCAGAGTTGATGCGTGGTGGGCCCGCGAATGATGGATTGCGGCTTGACGCGCCCCTTTTGCACAAACGCCAGCAGCGTCTCCCATTTCATGCCGGGGGCGGCGGGATTGCGGGCCTGAAGGACGTACCACGGGCCGATGCGGGCCTTGGTCGCCTTGCGGGCGGCCGGCGTGTTCTCCATCGTGCATTTGGGGCAGACCGTCTGATGTCCTTCGCTCACCGCGCCACAAAAGGGGCACACGAACCGGCCCTCGAGCGCCTCGCGGATGTGCGCCGCCTGCGCATCGTCGCCGGATGGCGCCTCGGCGCGTGGATCGATCGAAGCCTGGGAAAGCACATCACGCATGACGGGTGTACTATAGCACAATAATCACGCGATCCCGATGCTCGCCCGCATTTTGTGGCTCGCGCCGGGTGTTAGTTTCACCGCATTCTGGTCGACGTTGGCGGTTTCCACACAGAGCATTCGGGTCCACTCATCGTCAGCCAGATCGGCAAGTGCGCGGGCCTTATCGGACCACGGATTCCACAACACCGTCGAGGCCGATCCCTCCTTTTCAATCGAAAGCCGCCGGTCGAAGGCGGGATCAGTTACGGTTACGACCTCTGGCGTGTTGAGGTAAACTCGATCGGTTTCGCCGGTGATTGTAACTGCGCCGGGGGACTGGGTTTTGCGCTGCATGCCATCGGTCTTGTCGAGGTAATCGCGGCCGGCCAGGCCATCCACCGAAACGGTGCGCACGTCGCCGACCGCAAGGTATGTGTGCAGGGCCTGCTCGAAGGCAAACTCGTTCGCGCAGAGGTTCTGGACTTCCAGCATCAGTTCCAGTTTTTTCCCGACGCCCACCGTATAAACCAGGCGAAAATCGTGCGGCCACAGTTGGCGCGTAAGCTCCGATGACCGCAGTTCCAGGACGACGGAAATCGCTCCGCCAGCGGCCTGTCTGACGGCGGTAAGTTCCCACGGAGCCGTGCGGGCAAAGCCGTGCATGGGGGCGGCGGGGTCGCCTACTTTTGCTCCGAACCACGGAAAGATAATCGGAACGCCGCCGCGAATCGCCTTGCCCGGCTCGAAGCGGCTTTCCGCGCTCAAGAACAGGACCGGCTTGCGACCGGTTGGCTGAAAATGCGTGACGTGCGCGCCGTGCAGGTAGATATGCGCATCGGCCACGGGCGCGCGCACCGATATGCGCGGCAGGCCATTGCTGCCTTCGACGATATCCGCCACATCTGGAATGGCGAATTGCCGGCGGAGGGGTTCAAGGTCCATCATCGGAGTCCTTACTGGGCGCATTTCCACGCGCCACGGGAAGATTTGCGCAAAGTCGCAGAGTCGCAAAAGGCGCGGAGGAGGATGGTGATTATTTTGCGGGATCAGTCCTTATCAATCTGATCGAAGCCACGATTAGACAGTGCCACATTTTATGTTTGTTCAGTGTTTGCCTTGAACGTTGAACTTGGCTCTGCGACTCTGCGCCTTTGCGGACTCTGCACAATCCGTTTTGTAGCGGCCGAACACGGCGCTGGGGTCATTCGTGGACCGCTCGCCGCTCGATCCGCCTCACCCGATCTTGGAAACATTCGTTCCCGCGCCCGCCAATTCCTGGCTCATGGTATGCGAGTATGCGGTGCCGCGCCATTCCACTTTTCGCGTGATGCACATGCGCAGCCCGCGCAGAAGAATGAGCAACAGCATCGGCCCGGCAATGGGGAACAGCAGGGCGTTGCGGCGTGGGTTGCCGCTCCAATGATAAATCAGTGCGATGAAATACATCATCAGCGCCAGGTGCGCCAATCCCGCCGCCAGCCAGGCCGGGCCACCCCAGCCCCAGAGCAGACTGGAGGCCGGGTGCATCGTGCGCCAGATTCCCCAGACGATGGCGGGGTAAACGGTGAAGCAGGAGGTCAGCAGAAAGAAGACCGCCCCCAGAATCCGCCAGGGGCTGCCCACGCGGGCGGCATAATAAATCCGGCTCCAGCCGCGAAAGATCGCCCCCAGGCTCGCGTACATCCGCACGGAGCAAAAGTCATTGCCCCACGAAACGCGCGGGCGCATGCCGCGCGACTTAAGCTCGCGGGCGATGGCCACGTCCTCGCAATACCGATCACGCACGGCTTCATGGCCGCCGAAGGCATCGTACGCCGCTCGGCTGATGAGCAGAAACTGGCCGTTGCCAAACGCGCTTTTGGGAAGCTGGTTGTTGTTGGTCAGGGCGATGACGTACATGGTCGAAGCCGCCCCGGCGGCCAGGGGCACGAGCAGGCTTTCCCACATGCCGTGGCTCTCCAGTCGCGGCAGCAGCGAGAGCATGTCAAATTCCTTGCGCAGCACGACCGACATCGCCACCGAAACCGCATCCTTCTCGAGCACCACGTCGCTATCGACGAACAGCAGCCACTGGCCGCGCGCCTTCTGCTGGCCCGACCAGAGGGCATTGTTCTTTCCGGTCCACCCCTGCGCCGGCGGCTGTGTTTGATGAATGATGTTCAGCCGCGAATCCTGGGCCGCCAGTTCATCCATCACCGCGCCCGTCCGGTCGGTGCTGCGATCGTCGATCGCGATCACATTAAAGTTTGGATAATCCTGCCGCAGCGCCGAATGCAGGCACCCGCCGATTCGCTCACCCTCATCCTTGGCGGGAATGATGATCGTCACCGCGGGCGGCTCACCCTTGATCGGGTGCGGCGGGCGATACATCAACAGCATCTTCCGCCGGCCCGCGATCATCAGAAAGCCATACAGGCCCCAGGTTATCGCGCCCAGGTTCACGTAGAGCGACAGGAGGATGAGTTCGAGGGTGAGGTGCAAAGGGGAAATGATGAATGATAAAGGATGAAGGATGAATGATGAAGAAGGAAGCGGGTTTGAACGGGGCGAGTTGGCTTCCTATGCGTTCACGCGCAGTGCGGCCATCCGTGGCCCTGATCGCAAAGGAGTAGCCGTTCACGGCACGCGCGTCAACTATAAGCATGATCATGCGCTCGATCCGAAAAGTGGCACGGGCGGCTCGCCCGTGGCGTCGCGGTGCGCCGCTATGTTCGACCGGAACGCCGGTCGAAGTTAATTTAGCGCGGCGATCCTTTGCTTGGAACAAGGGTTGATCGATTCGCGAAGGCGATTCGCGGTGCGAACCCGCCGTTGCTATCTTTCCGCCAAGGAGCAAACCCAATCATGGCCAACGTGAAATCGCTTCCCTCGCGCGGCAAGGTCAAGCCGGCGGATTGCTGGGACTTGTCAACTCTATTCAAGACTGATGCAAAGTGGGAGTTGGCGTTCATCGCATGGGAAAAGCAGATCGACGCCTACGAGATCACGTTTTCACGCTCGCCCACGAAGCCGGGCATTCGATGCACAGCTTCTTGTCCGCGCGCCACCAGCCCTACCAGTATTTTGCGTACACGATTTTCGTGGCGGAAGTCGCCAGCACCTTCAACGAGCAACTGCTGGCCCGGCATCTGATGGACAAGGCCAAGGACAACCGCGAGCGCGCCTATCTCATCAACAGCCAGATCGACAGTATCCGCGGCACGATCATCCGTCAGACCATGTTCGCCGAGTTCGAGAAAACGACTCACGCCCTGGTCGAAGCCGGCGAGCCGCTGACCGTGGACGCGCTACGGAAATGCGACCAGACACGTTGCCATTGGTGCTCAGCACATGTAAAATCATTCCCAAGAGAAAGCGGATATGGGCAAGACATTGGAAAACTTCATCCAAGGAACCGGTTCCGTCCTGTCAATTGCACCGAAGCCCAGTAGCAGATTCTCATATCGTCGGCCCACGATTAATTCAGCAGAGCAAGCGTGGGGTGTGGTTGCACGATCACTTTGGATTGCTTTTTCTCAAGCGGAAAAAAAACAGGGCGGCATTCATGGATCAACCCAAACCTCAATTGGGCACGCTTGGTACTGTAGCGCCGGTGCCGGCGACCGCCCCGACGCCAGACATCCACACACAGCGAAATTCAGAGGCCCAACACGCAGCGATCACCCAAGGCCCGCCCACAACAACGCAACCTGAAGCCGATCTTGCTTCCTCCAAATTGGTTTCCTCTGCTCCCGATAATCTCCACAACAATTCTCGACCGTTCGTCGTCGCATCACACTATTCGGGTCCGATGCCCCCACCTGAACTTGTCAAGGCCTACGGCGACATTTCGCCTGAACTGCTCAATCGCATTCTCGCGATGGCGGAAAAGGCACAAGAACACGAGGAGGCTCGGAATATGGCTGAACTTTCCGCCGCCAAAGAGGATATGCAATGCAACTGGCAGGTCGTTCGTCGCGGCCAGTTCTTTGGGCTGTTGATCGGAATTGGTGCGCTGACAGCCGCCGTTTTATGCTTCAGAATCTCACCTACCGCCGCGGGTGCAACGATGGGAAGCATTCTCGGCGGCGGCGGCATCGCAACCTTGATCTGGGCCTTTCGCTATGATCGAAAGCATTGAGCCGGCAGGCGGCCGCTCGGCTTTTGCCGCACGTCCGGTTTGACTCATTCGCATTTCGCGGCAATATGCACGCGTGAACGTCCCGGCTCACTGATTTTCCTCAAGGAGACTTCCATGCGATGGACGGCAATTATTCTTTTGTGCGGTTCGCTCTTCCTCACCCGCGCCGCCCGCGCCGACGATCAATCCGCTCCCGTCACCGATTTTCGCGCCGGCACCTTCGACGTCGCCTTCGATGCCGTCTATGGCCACAGCTTCATCGGCAGCCAATCGCAACTCGAATCCGCCACCGTCGGCGTCGGTTACTATTTCGTCGATAACATCTCGCTGAGCGCCGAATTCTCCGGCTTCTCCGTGCAACAGCCGGTGCGCGATTCGATCATCACCTCCGGCGATCTGCTCCTGCGCAACCACCTCTACAATCGCGGCCCCTTCTCCCTGTTCATCGATTTCGGCGGCGGCCTGACCTACGCCACCCAGCGCGTCCCCGCCAGCGGAACCAACTTCAACTTCGAGCTCGAAACCGGCGTCGGCTTCACCTACCGGCTCCGCGACAACACCTACCTCCTGGCCGGCGCCCGCTACCTCCATTTCTCCAACGCCGACATGGAAGGGCAGGCGCGTAATCCCTCGGTGAATGCGTTTGAGGGATACGTGGGGGTGATGTTTACGTTTTGAAACAAGCGCGGCGCGTTCCATCGTCCGTTTTCGTAGGGTTCGCTTTAGCGAACGCGGTTTGGCGATGCCGCGCCGAAGACCGCGTTCGCTGAAGCGAACCCTACGAATTGCGCGAAACCGCTTTCTCCCGAATTGTTAATCATTTATTTCCTTTACCGGATCGACCATCGTGTTGCTCCCGCGGCGTCGCTCGCGGCTTGGAGAAGGGCAATGCTACTTGGGGCTCACGCCCACCGGCACCTCGTTTGTCATCCCGCCGGCGTAGCTCTCGCGGGTGTTGAATCCCATCGGCGTGGTCACGTTGCTTCTTCCCCGGCTCACCGTGAGTTGCACCGTCGGCTCTTCCGGGCAGCGGGCGGCGAACTCTTCGTAGAACTTGTTGACGAAGGTTCGCGTCACCCAGGCGGTGCCATCGGCGAGGCCGCAGATGGTGGTGCCGGGCATGATGCCCATGGTCTTTTCCAATTCCATGAGCAGGTCGATGTCGCGGGCGCGGCCCATGCCGTCCATGATGCGGTTGAGGATTTTGTGCATCCATCCGCTGCCCTCGCGGCAGGGGGTGCATTGGCCGCAGCTTTCGTGGCTGTAGAAGCGCACGCAATTGCGCAACGCGGCGACCATGTCGGTGTGCTCGTTCATGATGATCATGCCGGCGGTGCCCAGGCCGAGGCACCCGCCGCGGAAGCGGACATCGTCGAAATCGAGCCTGATGTCGAGTTGATCGGGGCCCAGCACGCCCATGGAGATTCCGCCGCAGATGGCGGCTTTGTATTTGCCGCCCTTCATCCCGCCGGCCAGTTCGATCGATCGCTGTAGCGTGATGCCCAGTTCATCTTCGTAAACGCCCGGCTTGTTGACGTGCCCGGACATGCCATAGAGCTTGGGGCCCGGAGAGGATTTGGTTCCCATGCTCTTGAACCAATCGGGCCCGCGCTCGATGATCGGCGGGACCAGGCACAAGGTTTCGACATTGTTAATAACCGTCGGCCGAGCAAACGCGCCGGCGATCGCGGGGAAGGGCGGCTTGTTGCGCGGCCAGCCGCGCTTGCCTTCCAGGGCTTCGAGCAGGCCGGTCTCTTCGCCGCAGATGTACGCGCCGGCGCCGCGATGGACGTAGCATTCGAGCTTGTGGTTGGAGCCGAAGATTCCCTGCTGGCCGAAGACGCCCTTGTCGTAGGCTTCCTTGACGGCGCGTTCGAGGACCTTGGTTTGCCGATGATATTCGCCGCGGATGAAGATATACGCCACGTCCACCTGCGTGGCCAGCGCGCAGATGGCGATTCCTTCGAGCATCGAATGCGGATCGTAATCCATCAGATACCGGTCCTTAAAGGTGCCCGGCTCGGATTCGTCGGCGTTCACCGCCAGATAGTGCGGCCCCTTCTTTTCCTTGGGGATGAACGACCATTTCTGCCCCGCGCTGAATCCCGCTCCGCCGCGCCCGCGCAGGCCGGAGTCGATGGTGGTCTTGATGATTTCCTCGGCCTTCATGTTCAGCGCCTTGCGCAGCGATGCGTAGCCGCCGGTGGCGACGTAGTCGTCGTACCAGTAGACCTTGCGCTGCGTGGGGTCGAGGGGAATGCGTTTGGTGAGAACCGGTTCGGTGAATGCCATGACAAGAGAATACAAAAGCCGCCGGCCCGACGCCAGAAGCCGCGGGGCATGTCGTAAGAAGGGTGCATGGCAGATTCGGCAAATCCCTCCCCCTCCCCCGGTATTCCGGGGGAGGGTTGGGGTGGGGGT
>DASRLH010000194.1:0-2683 GCA_035648595.1 Tepidisphaeraceae bacterium | reverse complement strand
GAAGGACGAAGACCCCCGCCCTGCCCGCGAGCGGGCAGGGCGGGGGTCTTCGTCCTTCGGTCCTCGCGGCAAAAAACCCCCACCCCAGCCCTCCCCCGGCGTACCGGGAGAGGGGGTAAGAGGGGCTGCGGCGCCCCCATGATTTTCTGCTTCGGGAACTCGGGCGGGCGGCACATGCCACAACAAAGCAAGCGAACTTTCGCATTTTCATGCCTTCCAATCCCCAGCGCATCCTCGCCATCGATTCCCACACCGCCGGCGAGCCCACACGGGTGATTGTATCCGGCGGCCCGGATCTCGGGAGCGGCAGCGTCGCCGAGCGGCTGGCCGTCCTGCGCCACAAGCATGACCCATTCCGCAGCGCGGTGGTCAACGAGCCGCGCGGCTCGGATGTGATGGTGGGCGCGCTGTTGGTCGAGCCCGCCGACGCGAATTGCGCCGCGGGCGTCATCTTCTTCAACAACGTCGGCTATCTTGGCATGTGCGGGCATGGCACGATCGGGTTGATCGTCACCCTCGCGCATATGGGCCGCGTCAAACCCGGTAGCCACCGCATCGAAACGCCGGTCGGCATCGTCACTGCCACGCTACATGACAATGGTGAAGTATCCGTCGCCAACGTTCCCAGTTTTCGCAAGGCCAGGGACGCGGTGGCCTACATGCCCGGCTTGGGAGAAGTGACCGGCGATATCGCCTGGGGCGGCAACTGGTTTTATCTCATCGAGCATCACGGACAGGAATTATCGCCGGCCAATGTCGATGTATTGACCGATTACGCCTGGCGCGTGCGGCAGGCGATTAACTCGCAGGGCTTTCCGGAAGTCGATCACGTCGAGCTATTCGGCCCCCCCGCTTCGCCGGGCGCAAATGCCCGCAATTTCGTGCTCTGCCCGGGCAAGGCCTACGACCGCTCGCCCTGTGGCACGGGTACCAGCGCCAAGCTCGCGTGCCTGGCCGCCGATGGCAAGCTGGCCGAGGGCGAAACCTGGATACAGGAAGGGATTCTGGGTAGCCGATTCGTCGGGCAATATCGCCGGGTCGGTGAGAAAATAATCCCCACAATCACTGGATCGGCATATGTCACCGCCGAGATCTCTCTGATCCTGGACGAGCGGGATCCCTTCCGCTGGGGAATCCGATAATCGATGTCCAGGCACGTTGCCATTGTCGGCGCCGGGGTGATCGGCCTGTGTGTCGGTTATTACCTGGCGCGGCGCGGGCATCGTGTGACAATCCTCGATCGTTTTGGGCCGGATGATCAGGGCTGCTCGTTTGGCAACGCGGGCATGGTGGTGCCGAGCCATTTCGTGCCGTTGGCGGCACCGGGAATGGTCGCAATGGCGATGCGCATGATGCTCAATCGGCGCAGCCCGTTTTACATCCGTCCCCGGCTCGACCGCGAACTGTTCGACTGGCTTTGGAAGTTTCATCGCGCCGCCAACGCCCGGCATGTTTCCCGCTGCGCACCGATTTTGCGCGATCTGCATTTGGCGAGCCGGGCCTGTTGCGAGGAATTGGCCGACCGGCCTGGAAATAACTTTGGCCTGTCCAGAACCGGCTTGCTGATGCTGTGCAAGACCGCCCGTACTCTGGAGGAGGAGACGCACACCGCAACGCGGGCCCAGTCGTTGGGGATCGCGGCCCAGACGCTGGACTCCCGGCAAGCCGCGCTGATGGAGCCCAATATTGCGATGGACATTGCCGGCGCGGTTTTTTACCCGAAGGACTGCCATGTTGTGCCGGGACGTCTGATGTCGCTTCTGCGCGAGTGCCTTGGCGAAATGGGGGCGGCCCAGTTATGGCGCGCGCCGGTGACCGCGTGGCGCGTGCGAGACGCAACGATCCAGGCCGCTTGCACGGTGGAGGGCGAAATTGCAGCCGATGAGTTTGTTCTCTGTGCCGGCGTCTGGTCGTCCGCGTCGGTTCGCGACTTGGGCATTCGTCTGCCGATGCAGGCTGGCAAGGGGTACAGCCTGACACTACCCAAGCCGCCAAAACTGCCGCGAATCTGCGCGATATTGGCCGAGGCGCGCGTGGCGGTTACGCCGATGGATGGCAGCCTGCGGTTTGGCGGAACGATGGAAATCGCCGGCATCGATCGCTCCGTCAACCGTGAGCGCGTCGATGGAATCCTCCAATCGATCCCGCGCTATTACCCCGAGCTTTCGCCAAACGATTTCGCCGGCATCCAGCCCTGGAGCGGCCTGCGCCCCTGCTCGCCGGATGGCATGCCCTATGTGGGCCGGACCGCCAGAGTCTCGAATCTGTGCATCGCCACCGGGCACGCCATGATGGGCATCAGCCTGGCGCCAATCACCGGCAAACTGATTGCGCAGCTTCTCTCAAATGAACCGCCAGAGATCAATCTGCATCTGCTGGATCCGGATCGATTCGAGAATCGGGGTCGGTAATCCCGGCGTCGCGGTTCAGCCCCTTGCAACGCGCAAGGAGAGGTCGTGGGTGAGACCCGTTTCGTATCACGGGCGTCTCGCCCGTGCCGATGGCGCCGCAGTCGAAAAATTGCGATATTGCCAATCTCAAAGCACCATGCACGGGCGAGACGCCTCATCTTTCGTCACATTTTTTTGTGTCCGCCAGCGAGTATAACATATTGGTGGCATTATCGTTCGATTGATTCAAAGGAGTATTGGCATGGAAGCCAGGGCGAACAAGGTACGAAGGC
>DASRLH010000193.1:0-12503 GCA_035648595.1 Tepidisphaeraceae bacterium | reverse complement strand
GGGCTTGGCCGCGACCGGCGCCATGGACGTCGATGATGACGCCGATGCCGGCGTCGGGGCCACCGCGGTGTTGCTCTTGGTGCTGAACAATCCCATGACTGCTTATTCCGTCACTTTCCCGCCAGCCCGCGAGGCACTCGCAAAGCCGTTCCCCACGTCGTTCCCGAATCCGCCAATCTGCGCCTTCTCACACGGCACGCCCTGGAGGGTGTAACTCGTGTTTGTGGCGACTTGGTGGGGCAGACATTCCTGTCTGCCCATTAGCCGCAGGGACATTCTTGTCCCTTCCTTATTTCTTCGCGTCCGCTCGGCGGGGGTGAGTACACCCCCGCGCTCGCGGACGCGAGGCAGACAAGAATGTCCGCCCCACCAGGGGGACCCGCCACAATCGGCCGCTACGCCACGCCCTGGAGGGCGCTGTCGCGGCGGTGTTGGGGTTCGGCGTCTTCTATTTATGCGCCGTCTTGCCGTTCAGCGCGGAGGCCAGTCCGCACAGGCTCATGCTGATCTCCGATTTCGGGGCCCGCAGCACGACCGGCTCGCCGAAGTTGATCGCGGCGATGGCGTTCTTAAAGTCGTTGGGGATCATCCATGAAATCTTTAACCCCATCGATCGTTCCACTTCATCGGGTTCGATGTCGCATCCCTTTTTGATATATCGGTTCACGACGATGCGGATTTTGCTGGATTCGATCCCCATTCGCCGAAGCACACCCACGAAGCGTTCGCAATTTTTTGCACTGGGCACGTTAAGCTGCATAACCGGAATGTTGATATCGGACGCGGCCAGGGCGGCTGAATAAGTGGGGTCGATGCTCATGACTGAATCAATGACCACGTAATCGAACACCCGGCCCAACACGCTGAGCAGCCGCGCCAGGCCCGGCTGATTCACGCGCTGCGTATCCTCCGGAAGCTCCGGGCGCGCCAGAATCGCCAGGCCGCTGCCCGGATGGATGGTGAGGGCGTTGTCGAGTAATTGCTTATCGAGTTTCTCCGCTGAGTCCATCACGTCCGCGATGGTGTAGCGCGGGCGGATATCGAAGTAGCCGGCCACGCCGCCGCGTACCAGGTCCAAGTCGAGCAGCACGGCTTTTCCCCCGGACTTTGCCAGGGAAGCGGCGATGTTGCAGGCGACCGTCGTCGAGCCGCATCCGCCGATGGTGGGGATGACGGTGATGATCTTGGCCTTCTTGCCCATCCCGAAGCTCTGGGCCACGCGCTCGATGGCGCCGGTGAGCTTTTCCTCGCTCATCGGCAGCGGAATGAACTCGCGCACGCCCAGGTGCATCGCCTCCATGAGCACGTTGGCGTCGAGCATTTGGCTCATCACAAAAAAGCTGATCTGGTTGAATTGCCGCGGCAGATGCCCAACCCGGCGAAGCGTCTCGCCGGGATCGGGATCGAGATTCACGATCACCAGTTGCGGCGCATCGGCGCGATTGAGCATGCCCGGCAAAGACTCAATCCCGGCAAGCTGCGCAACCACCTGCACGCCAAACCGAGCCAGAAAAACGGCCAGCTCCTGCCGATTGGACGGGTCGGAGTCGATGATCACGCAATTCAATGGAACGTACATACGAACTCCGCTAGACAACAAATGGCTTCAATACACGCTGCCAAATAACCGACGATCCCGCATTTCAGCGCCCCTTTGGCCCGGATTATTCACCACGAAGGCACGAAGACACTCAAAGCGGGCGCGCCCCGCAACCCAAAGAAAGAGGGAAACCACGAATGGACACGAATGCACACGAATGAAGATAAATTATTCGTGCCCATTCGTGCTCATTCGTGGCAGTCTTTTCTCTCGATCTTCCAAATAATCTTGCCGGGCCCACAAGATTTTGCAGGATATCTTTGAAGATTCGTTTTGTTCTTTTCCCACTTTGGCTTTCGAATTTGTTTCGGATTTCGAGCTTCGGATTTCGGATTTCTGCCCGCTTCGTGTCTTCGTGCCTTTGTGGTTAACTTCTTAGCTCTTTGGCGCCGGTGCCGGATGAAAGCCGGTGGCGCCATAGAAGCGCGAGGACCGCGCCGCCGGCGCGCTCGAGGAGTCGGGCGCGGGGCCGCCCAGGTCCTGGTTGAGGAACAAATTGGTTTCGCTGGGGAACCGCCACTTCTCGCCGGGCACGCTGGGCACTTGCCTGGGATTCATCGGCTCGACCAACCGGGGCGTCACCAGCACAACCAACTCGGTTTCATTTCGCGTGTAGCGCACCGACCGGAACAGCGCGCCCAGCACTGGCACATCGCCGAGCAACGGCGTGACGTTCTTGCTGGAATTCACCCGCGTTTGCAGCAAGCCGGCCAAGGCAAAGGTTTGGCCTTCGCCCAGTTCGACCGTCGTATGCAGGCTGCGCGTGGTGAGGGATGGGATGACAAACCCGCCGAGCGTCACGCTGTTGGTATAATCCAGGTCGCTGACAATCGGCTTCACATCCAGCCGCACGCGCCCGTTGCCCAGCACGGTGGGGACGAAATTGAGCTGAACGCCGAACTGTTTGTATTCAACAGTGATGACCGAACCCGCCCCGCCGCCGGGCTGCGGGACAGGGATGGGAAACTCGCCGCCGGCGAGGAAGCTGCCATGCTCTCCGCTGGTGCAGGTGAGATTCGGCTCGGCCAAAACGCGCAACAGGTTATTGGCGCGCAAGGCATCGATGAAAACCTCGAAGCTGGTATTTCCGATGCCGCCCGCTCCGAAAAGCGGAACGGTGGGATCGATGGTGGCCTGCTGCCCCGCGCCGAAGGCGCCGACCGGGGAACCGCCCGGCCCGCTGTTGATTCCGAAACGCGCTTTCCCGTCGGTCAGGAAGGCGTTGAAGCCAAGGCTTTCGCTGGCGGAGCGGGAGACTTCCGCGAACCGCACCTGCAGCATGACCTGCTGGCCGCCGGAGACTTCCAGGAAATTGAGCACTCCGTTGCCGGTATTGAGCGGCGCCGCAGCGGCAGCCCCCTCGCCGCCGGCCGGTGAGGCGGGTGCGGCGGGCGCGGCGCCTCCGGCTCCCGCGGTCGCACTATACGGCGCGGCAATCGCCGCGATCTGCCGCGCCGTCTGAAGATCCGGCACATGCCCGCGCAGCACGAGCAGCCCATTGGCGCTGGTCACCGTCACGGCGGCCTTTGGAAACATCTTGTTGATCTGTTGCTGCAGCGTCTGTAAATCGAAGGCAATAACGACGTTAATCACCTGTGATCGGCCCTGGTCATCAAGAACCACGATTTGCGTGGCGCCGGGCTTTTTGCCAAAGACGATGATCGTGGACGGCCCGGCATCAAGGTTGACATCGGCAATATCCGGCTGCGCGGGGCTCACGGTCTTGTAGGGCACGCGCGTGGTCAGGACCGCGCTCTTGTTGGCCATCATCTCCAGGACGCCCTGGGCATTCAGTCCGGACGCCACTATCGAATCGCCGCGCGAAGGGCGCGATGCGGGCTCGCGTGCTGCATCTTGCGGCTGCGCGGAGGCCGGTTGGCTGGCCGGCGCATCAGCGCCCCGCGCTGCGGAGCACAGCGCCAGGCCCGCAAGCACGCTCCATGCCGCCAGTTTTGTGGCACGGCGGGCGCTCTTTTGCTTAACGTAATGATGATGCCGCCGGCCTTGATTTGCTATATTCATGGGAGTTGCCCTCGCGTCGCCTGGTTGGTGCGGCATCGTCGCCGCTTCCTGTCGGTGTACCGTCAGCCGCCTTCATTCCTCGGGCTGCTCGGATGGAATTGGGTGCTTGAACAGATCGTCGGCCCCGCCCGCTTCGATGATGGGCGCGCGGGGGATCTGGAAGACGATATTGGTTGTGCCGCCCGGACGAATCAGCCGCACCACGCGTTTTTCGGTTGTCGGTTGCGGCTGCGGGGGCGGATCGGCGGGTTTGCCCGCGCCGGATTCGGGAGCGATCACCGGCTGCGTGGCCGGCGCCGGCTGAATCACCACCACCTGCTGATCGGATTTGCCCAGCAATTCGGAGATAGTCACCGGATCCTCATCAGTGGCCACATCGTCGCCCACGCCGCGAAGCACCAAAGTCATGCGCGTGCTGCCGGAGACCAGTTGCAACGTCTCCGCCTGGTGCGGCGTGACGATCAACGTCACGCTGCGGTAGATGTCGTTGAGGGGCGCCGGGGCCTTGGCGTTTTTGTCGGGAGCCGGATGGAAGCTGGTGAGCCTCTGTCCGACCGCCTGCACCAGCACGTTCTGGACGGCGGTGCGGGCCGAGGTGGCGTTGGCGGGGCCGTCGGTAATCGTCGTCAGCACGTCCACGCGGCTGCCGGGGGCAAGCATGCCGGCCAGGCTGCTGGTTTCGTTTACATCAATGGTGATGGCCCGCATTCCCGCCGGCACCATCGCCGCCAGGCCGGCAATCGCACCGCGCGGGGCCAGCGCGCCCTCGAAGATCTGCTGTCCGGGAAACAGCGGCGCGGTCGCCACGCGGCCAGTCACTTCGGATAGCGTGGAGAACGTATTGGCCGGAGCCGTCGGACCGGCGATCGCGGCAAGTCCCACGCAATCGTCCGTCAGTTCCTGGCCGGGTTGCACCACGGTTTTGGCGACCACCACCTGGGTCACCTTTTGCGCGGGAGCCGAGGCATGGCCGCGGGTCATCATATCGTGTGCGACCTTGGCGGCGATGCCGCCCAATACAATCGCGGCGGCCAGGGGCACCCAGGTTTTCCAGTTCATCATTGCATCTCCGGTTGCAGGCCCTCGTCGCGCGTGTGGCGATGAGGGCCATTGCTTAGAAAGTCGGTCCTGACGAACGTGTGGTTTAGAACAACGGGGGGATTTTTCGCGTTCGCGCGGGCGCGGGAGTGTTTATCGGAGCAATTTTCCAACAGGAGGTGAAATGCGCAGGACGTGGAGCGGGGGCTGCGTCCCGACGGCGCGGGGCGCGTTTTGATGGGCGTACCAAATTTCCGGGCAGGCATAACTGTTGACATCCACGGAGTTTGGTGGGGCAGACATTCCTGTCTGCCCGAATCCGCGAGTGCGGGGCATTCCTGCCCCGCCGAGCGGATTCGAATCGGTCCGGGAGACAAAGAATTTCCTCCACACACCGATTCGCAGGCAGACAAGAATGTCTGCCCTACCGTCCGCCGATGCCCCTCCCGGAAAATTGGGCACATCCGTTTTGATCCTATTTCGGAATTCGGATTTCGGGAATTCGGATTTGCCCGCGGGCGGAGCCTGCTTTGGGTTTGGGGCTATTCCCGGCGCATCGATCCCGCGCCCGCCAGTTGCTTGGAATTGGAAATCCCACCCATAAACACCGGCAGCGCGTGATATCCAACGGTGCCCCAACTGCACGACACGGTCACGCTTACATACGTTCCCGTGGCGGCCGTGGTAATGTCCGTTGGCACCGTCGTCACGGTGTAGTTGGCCGCGGGGATGCCCGCCAGGGACATGACGCTGGTGACGGCGGTGGCGACATCGCTATTGGCCGCGCCCGTAACGATTGCCGCGCGAGCGCCGGCTTCTCCGGCGCCCTGAACGGTGCTCTTGAGGTAGAAGAAATAGCCGTAGTCCACCAGGCCAAACGAAAGCATCAGCAGAATCGGCAGCACCAGCATTAGCTCAAGGATGGCGATCCCCCTGCCGCGGCCGGCGCGGCTTGGCTGGGGTGCGTGAGAGCTTCGGCGAATCCTTCCCTCTCCCCGGGTACGCCGGGGGAGGGTTGGGATGGGGGTTTGCACCGCGAGGTTGCGTTTTGCGGATTGCATATCGTTTTCCTGTCCGAATTGCGGATGCTATTGAACCATGCTGACAGCCGACCGGGCCGCGGTGGCGCCCGGAGGCGACATCGATTCATCGTAGTGCATGCCGCCGCTCGATGTGTTGTTGATCGTTCGCGCCACTACGCGGCCGAACAACTCCACGGAGCCGCCGATCGTGAAATCCGTATCGGGCGCGTAAAGCTCGCCCACGCAAATGTTGGTTCCCGTCCAGGTGGCGGTCGTGCATGAAGGGAGGAAGAACAGGGTGCGGTTATTGGGAAGGTTTTGGTAGGTATCGATCTGCGCGCTGCCGGAGATCGCGTAGCTGTTCATGATGTACAGGTTCACCGGCCCGGTCCAGGTAAAGTGAGCCGTGCCGCTGAGCACCAGATTGTGCAGGAGGTAGGTTCCGCCCGGCAGCGAGGCGGTGCCGCTGCTCATGTTGACATCCCCCAAATCAGTGTAGGACGACGGCATCGTAACGCTTGGATAGCTCAGGACGCTGCCCAGCGGAGCATTGAGGCCGGTGACGGATGCGCTGTTCAGGAGAGTGGTGGACCTCCCCGCGCCGCATCGTGAATCGCCATCAACCTTCACACTATTGGAGAGCACGATGTTTCCGTTGGAGGCAATCGCTCCCTTATGCCTGGCCGACGCCGAGGCATATGCCCCATTGGTCGCGTTGTAACTGTCGGTATAGGCGTTGACGGACATGGTGATCCCATTCATGCCGATGATCGAATAATTCCCCGCGTTGCCGGTCAGGCAGGCCGTTGAGGTGGCGCGTACGTCGCAGGAATTGTTGCCGAACATCTTGGCGAAGCTCATCGACACCGCGTTGCCTCGTGCCGCCGTGCGCTGCGCGATCACCTGCACCGCGTTTGAGTTTGCCTGAGCGTAGCCTGATTGCGGCGTGAAGGTTTTGGTCAGGGGATTCCACACGCCAAAGACGACATCCTGGGAGGAGTTGATCGCAACGGAGTTGCCATCCGCGAAGTCCTGGGCGGCCATTGAAACAGCCGTGTTTCGCGCGGCCTGCACTCCATTGGGCAAATCCTGGCAGGCGGCCCGCGCCGCCGCGTCCGCCGCGAACTGAAGCTGCACCTTGGTCACCCGCGCATGCCCCACGTCCACGGCCAATGATGCAAACAGCGCAAACACGATCATTCCAAACATCACGTAAAGCAGGACCATGCCGCGACGTCGGGAACGAACGCCGCGCGGGTTATGACGATTCATCATGGCAGGGAGCCTCCATCCGCCGGGATCCTCGTTGCCCGTGGGTCTCCCCCGATCAATCCAGATACCGGCTTTGGTTGAAGTCGGCAGGAAAGTGCCGTTACTTAACGGGGGTACGCCATGATGAATCAAAATGGGACATTTCGGAGCCGGTTTCCAACAATCAAAACTCGCTTCCCTTAACGCGCAAGGCATTGCAGCATCGTATCTTATGAATTTTATTCATCGTCGTTTCGCCTCGGGCGCGCGAGGGGGGGCGCCCGGGGCTATTTGCCGCCCATGTGCCATGCGTGATAGTTGCATCCGGTGTCCACGCCGGGGTAGAGCGGCGGGCAGAGGTGCGGATCGCAGCAAACGCGCCAAGCCGCGCCGCCCCGGATCGGAAGTGCGTCTTGGCGGCTAAAAGCCCGAGCGCACCCCCAATCCGAGGCGGCGCGGGTACGCTCTGCCCCGGCGTGGACACCGGAGGACGATCACCATCAATCCATGTGCGCGCCAGACAGCCGGCATTGTCCGACCGACGGGGGCGGCGATTCGGATTTTCGAGGCATGGACTCAGACGCCGCCGTGACGGCCACGCGTTCATTACCTGCTAAATCGAATCGCCCAAATAGATAACGGCACGACAATATCTTCGGCGGTTCGCGGATTAGGTTGAAAGCGCCTCGAACAAATGGCGAATTTCATCATCGATCTCCTCTGGCGAGGCGACGGTATCGGCAATGGCCTCCCGGAGAATTGTCCGATACCGTTTGCGCAGGCGGCTGACAGTCATCTTGACCGCGTCGGAAGAGATGCCAAGGTCGGCAGCGAGCTTGGCGTACGCGACATTCTCCGAACCTCCTGTTAGACATGGACTCAACCGCCTGAATAATTCTTCCTTGCCGGATTCGGCGTGCTCCCGCTGCAGGCGAGACAGCACACGATTGAGCAGGTCGATCGCCCACTGGCGATCGAAGATCTTTTCAGGGGTCAGGTCGGTACATGGTTCACGGTGGTAGACCGCTTCGGCTGTGTTGAAATCAAGGGTGAATTTCTTCAGATTCCCGCCGCGCTTTTGAGCCAGTTCGTGATCACGACGGTTGGCCACGAAATTCTGAAGCGAAGAGATCAGGAAGCACCGAAATCGCCCGCGATTGGGGTCCGCCGCCGCCACGGCAGCCTTTTCGATCAGTCTTGTCAGGAAGGCCTGCACGATGTCCTGGGCATCGGCCGGCTGGTGACCCTTTCTTCGCAGGTAGGCATAAAGCGGCACCCAATAGTTCTGACATAACTGGGCCATCGCCTGATTGGCTTGCGGGGAGGCCGCGCCCGCCGCGAGAACAACCGTCCACTGGGTCGTGGCAAACCGGTCATCGCCGACATGTTCGCGTGGCCAAAGGCTCATGGTGATCCCAGCCGGGACGTGGCCTTGCGGGTCACTTGACGATCGGGTTGCGTCGCGGCCGGAGTGGAGGTCGCGGCTTGGATTGCCTGGATACAAATCTGAAGATAACGCTGCTCGCCTGGGTCGTTCGAGGCTGCCAGGGCGCGGGTGTACTCGGCCTTGGCGTCGGCATAGCGGTTGAGATTCCACTCGCAGCGGCCCAGGATCAGCGGCGAAACACTTGCCCCGCCGGCACGGGCCTCCTGGAACAGTTCCAGGGCCCAATCGTCCATGTCGCGGAAAGCCTGCCATTGGCCCATTACCGCCAGAGCCGACGGATTCCCCGGATTGACCTGAAGAGACAGTTGAGCGGCCCGCACTTTGGGCTCAAGATCGCAATAGGTGTCCGGCCGTCCAAAGTCCCACAGCTTCAGGGTGCCATCCTCGCTCCCGGAAAGCGCGCTGCCGCCGTCGGGGGAGAACGCGACTCCGCGCACGCTGCCGACATGGCCCGAATAGGTGCGAAGTTCCTCGCCGGTGGCAATGTCCCAGAGCTTCAACGTCCCGTCCTGGCTGCCGCTGAGCGCGGTGCGGCCATCGGGGGCGAAGACGACGCTTTGCACGAATCCCATGTGCCCGGAAAACGTGCGCAGTTCCTTGCCGGTGGCAACATCCCACAGCTTCAGCGTCCTGTCATAGCCGCCGGAAAGCGCGGTATGGCCATCGGGGGAAAAGGCGACGCTCTGGACAATCGTGCCATGTCCCGAAAATGTATGAAGTGGCTTGCCGGTGGCGATGTCCCACAGCTTCGCGGTGCCGTCGTAGCTGCCTGAAAGGACCGTGCGGCCATCGGGGGAGAAGGCAACGCTGGTCACAAAGTCGGCATGCCCCAGGAACCTGCGGATTTCCCTGGCCGTCGCGATATCCCACAGCCGCACTGTGCCATCGTGGCTGGCCGAGAGCGCCATCCGGCCATCGGGGGAGAACGCGACGCATACACTGGGCCGCCATGACCCGAGAACGTGCGTATTTCCTTGCCGGTCGAGAGGTCCCACAATTTCAACGTCTTGTCTTCACTGCCCGAAAGCGCCGTTCGGCCATCCGGGGAGAAGGCAACGCTCTCCACAGGAGCGGCATGGCCCGAGAACGCGCGCATTTTTTTGCCCGTGGCAATGTCCCGCAGCGTCAACGTCTTGTCCTGATTGGCGGAAAGCGCCATGCGTCCATCGGGGGAAATGGCGACGCTTTGCACGGAACCGCCGTGCTCCTGGAACGTTCGTGGTTCCTGGCCCGCCGATAGATCCCAAAGTTTCAACGTCCCGTCATTACTGCACGAGAGCGCCGCGCGGCCATCGGGTGAGACGACAACGCCGTGTACGGGTCCTGTGTGCCCGGCGAAGGTGCGCAGGTTCATGCCCGAGGCGATATCCCACAGCTTGAGTGTTCCATCATCGCTGCCGGAGAGGGCGGTGCGGCCATCGGGCGAGAAGGCGACGCTTTCAACCGCATCGGTATGCGAGGAGAATGTTCGAAGGTTCCTGCCCGTGGCCACATCCCACAATTTCAATGTCCTATCCCGGCTGCCGGAGAGGAACGTACGGCCATCGGGCGAGAAGGCGATGCTTTCCACCAGGTGAGTATGGCCGGAAAAGGTGCGTAGTTCCTTGCCGGTGGCGATGTCCCAAAGCGTCAATCCACCGACCGCACTGCCATTGCCGGAGAGCGCGGTACGGCCATCGGGCGAGAAGGCAACGCTTTCCGCCCCTCCAAGGTGCCCCGAGAAAGCGCGAATTTCCGCGCCGGTGGCCAGGTCTATGAGTCTCGGTGCGGGATCGTAACCACAGCACAGCGCCGTTTGACCGTCAGGGGAAAAGGCAACGTGCATCATGTTGCTTAATCGCGCCGTGACGTTGCTCAATTCCCTGCCGGTGGCGATGTCCCACCGTTTTATCGCGAGGTCGTAGTAGCAGGAGGCGGCACTCCGGCCATCGCGGGAGAAGGCGACGCTGATGATCCCGCTGGCATGCTTCGGGAATGTTCGCAGTACCTGGCCGGTGGGGAGGTCCCAAAGTTTCAGAGTTCCATCCAGGCTCCCGGAGAGCGCGGTGCGGCCATCCGGAGAGAAGGCAATGCTCCACGCGACGCCTTTGACGGAATAGGTCATCAGCGCGGGTGGATGTTCGATCGCCAAACTGAAAAGGCCCAGATCGGCCGGCATGACCGAAAGCCCCAACTCCTGATAAAGGTTTCGGGATTGCACAAGTCGATCTCGTGCGTTGAGCGTCCGCCCGGCAAGACGCAGCGCGTCACCCTGGGAGACCAGGCCGTCGGCCAACTGATGTTTGGCCAGCCGCGTCTGGGCGATCGCGTTGGCCCGGGCCTTTAGGGCCCGCGCCCGCGCGCTATCGGCCTCATTCGTTCGGGTCACCGCGACGGCCAGCGCCCGGTGGGCGCGCATCGCCTGCCAGGCGCTGATGGATGCCCCGGCGATCGCGACCCCGAAGAGCGCCGCCGCCGTCGCCAGGGCCGCCTTGTGACGGCGGGCAAATTTGCCGAAGCGATACAGCGCGGTCGGCGGCACCGCGATGACCGCTTCGCCGGTGGCGTGACGCAGGATGTCGGCGGCCAGTTCGTTGGCGGATTCGTAGCGGCGGGCGCGGTCCTTCTCCAGTGCTTTCATCACGATCCAATCCAGATCACCTCGAACCAGCCCGCCGAGGCGTTTGGATTCGGTGCGGCGATTGGCCGCGATGCCCACAAGCGTTTGCATCGACTGGTTTAGCCGCGTGCTGGGTTTGGGCGGCTCGACTTCACGGATGATCCGGCGCATTTCCTCGTACGCCGCCGAGCGCAACTCCCGTGCGTCGAAGGGGGCCGAGCCGGTGAGCAATTCATACAACAGCGCGCCCAGCGAATAGACATCCGTGCGCGTGTCGATGTCGAGAGTTCCGGCGGCCTGTTCCGGCGACATATAGGCGGGTGTGCCGACGAATTGCCGGTATTCTGTGAAAAGCGTCTTTTCCGTCAGGCGGTCGGCCAGCGCTTTGGCGATGCCGAAGTCGATCACCCTCGCGAAGGCTCGACCATCCTGCATGCTGACCAGCACGTTGCCGGGCTTGATGTCACGATGAATGATTCCACGCTGATGGGCGTGCTGCACGGCGCGGCAGACCTGTGTGAAAAGATCGAGACGTTCGGAGACACAGAGGTGATTGGCATCGCAGAAATCGGTAATCGGATCGCCCCGGACCAGTTCCATGACGAAATAAGGCCGGCCGGTTTCGGTGGCGCCGGCATCGAGAACGCGTGCGATATGGGGATGATCCATCAGGGCCAGGGCCTGCCGCTCGGCCTCGAATCTGGCGATGACGGCGCGGGTGTCCATGCCCAGCTTGATGATTTTCAGGGCGACTTTGCGATGGACCGGCTGCGTCTGCTCGGCCATGAAAACGCTGCCGAACCCACCCTCGCCGATAAGCTGAAGCAACTTGTATCGACCAATGACAGTTCCCGGCCCTTCCCGAATCGCGACGCCGGAGAATTGCACGTTCGCGGCTGCTTCATTCCCCGCCGGCAGTGTCAAGGATCCCCCGGTAACGCTTGTATCCGAATGCAAGCCTTGTTGCAGCAGGCACGCCGGGCAGAGTCCTCCGGCGGTCTCCGGTAAGAATTCCCTCAGGCATTTGGGGCACGTATTCATCCGCGCAGCTCGCGTTGGGGGTGTACAGCCTCGGCAATCGGTGCTGTCACTCTATAACGCAAATGTGTTGGAAGGTAACACGGCTCGCAATCTTTTCTCACAAACGTGCCTGGCTAACGCGCCGAGTTATCGGACGCAGTTCGCGCGGCGATGCGGTTCATCCTCCCGCCGAGGCCGCACAGGGCACATGCTCCTTGGCCTCGCTACATTCCAAGCGCATCTTCAAACCGTTCGAGGAGAAGTCTGACAAACGCCAGTACGCGGGCGGCATCGCCGGATCGCGCGAATTGGTTGAGCAGCCCGAACGAGTAATCGGCGGGAACGACCCATGTCGGTTCGCCGGTCAGGGCTATCGCATTTAGGCCGATAGGGCCTGAATCAGGCTTTCCCGGCTCCATCCGCACATTTGCTGCTTGAGTCGAATGCCGACGTTGAGATTCTTTCCATTTGGTTTCTTGGGTTGCCAGCGTTTGAGCTTGTTCA
>DASRLH010000192.1:0-22635 GCA_035648595.1 Tepidisphaeraceae bacterium | reverse complement strand
GGGTGGGGGGTCTTGGTTCTTCGGCCAAATACGGGTCAGAACCCCCACCCCATCCCTCCCCTGGAGTACCGGGAGAGGGGGAAATTCCTCACGTTGGATTATCGCATCATTCGCCCGGCTCACAAGCTCGCGATCAACTGTACGGTCTTGTCCAGCCCTTCGTTCCAGAGCGGCTCCTCAATATTAATCGGCGGCGCCAGGCGAATGACCTTCTTGGCCGTCAGGTTGATGATGATGCCGCGCGCCAGGGCCTTTTCCATGAAATGCTCGGGGGCGTCCTTGAGTTCGATGCCGATGAAGATTCCCTTGCCGCGGACGCCGGCGATTTTGTTGCGGATACTGCTGTCGCTTTTCAGGCGGGCGATCGTCTGTTCTCCCAAAGTTGCGGCGCGATCGGTCAAACCATCGCGTTCGATGACGTCAAAGATGGTGCGCGAGACGGCGGCGCAAATGGCGTTGCCGCCGAGCGTGCAGCCATGCTTGCCCGGCCCCAGCAGCGCGGCGACGGCGGGCCTGGCATACATGATTCCCATCGGCAGCCCCCCGCCGACGGCCTTGCCCAAGGTCATGATATCCGGCTCGATGACCTTGCCGGCATCATCGAGATAATGCTGATGGCCGAACCATTTGCCCGTTCGGCCGCAGCCGGTCCAGACTTCGTCGAAAATGAGCGTCAGGCCTTTTTCGTCGCAAAGTCGGCGAACGCGCTGCACGTAGCCGGCAGGATAAAAATTGACGCCGCCCTCGCCCTGGATGGGCTCCATGATGATGCCGCCGACGTGTTCATCGACTGCTTTGTGAAGCGCATGAAAGTCCCCCGCCTCGACCTGCTCGAAGCCGGGCACGTCCGGCTCGAATCCCTGGCGGACGGCCGGATTTCCGGTGGCGGCGATCATCGCCAGCGTGCGGCCATGGAAGCTGTGCGTCAGCGACAGCATTTTCCAACGATGCGGGTTGCGCGCGTTGCCGCGCAGGCGCGCCAGCTTGCAAGCCGCCTCGTTTGCCTCCGCGCCGCTGTGGCAGAAAAACGCCTGGCCGGCAAAGGCGTGCCGGTTCAACCGCTCGGCCAACTCAATTTGCGGCGGGGTGTAAAACGTGTTGCCCACATGCCAGAGCGTTTTGGCCTGCCCGGTGGCGGCGGCAACGAGCTCTGGGTGGCAATGCCCCAGAATCCCGCCGCCAAATCCCGCGAATAAGTCCAGGTATTTATTCCCATCCGCATCCCAGACATGCGCCCCTTCGCCGCGCACCATGACGATGGGTTGGCGCGCGTAATTCTGCACCATTGTCCGCTTGCCCCGCTCCAGCCAATCCCGCGTTGTCTGCGTCATCTCCGGCATCGCTATTTGATCCTTCCAGCGAAACATTCGTTGCTGAAACAATTTATCCGAGCGCGGCATGCTGCCGCAACCTCAAGCAAAGTCGCGCGGAGCAGCGAAGGTGGTTGGCGAATCTTGCTCCTGCCCCCATCCCGCCACCAAGGGTCTATCGAAGAAGTAGAAAAGCGGCGGGGACACCGCTTCTACGATTCGCCCGAAAGCAACTTCACTGCTGGCTAACGCGGATCGCGCGCCATGCGTAGAAGCGACGTCCTCGTCACTTTCGGGAGCGCTGCGCGTTCGGAGAAGACACGCGGCATGGACGCCGCGTGCACGTAGAAGCGACGTCCTCGTCGCTTTTGGGAAGCGCTGCCCTTATGGGGAAGACACGCGGCATGGACGCCGCGTCTACGTAGAAGCGACGTCCTCGTCGCCTTGGGAAGCGCCGCGCCTATGGGGAAGACACGCGGCGTGGACACCGCGTCTACGTAGAAGCCACGTCCTCGTCGCTTTTGGGAAGCGCTGCCCTTATGGGGAAGACACGCGGCATGGACGCCGCGTCTACGTAGAAGCGACGTCCTCGTCGCTTACGGGAGAGCTGCCTCTGTGGGGAAGAAACGCCGCGGGGGCACCGCGTCTACGTAGAGTATCACCACATCGGCTGCTGCTGAGTAAGGCAGTGAATCGCGCCCAGGCCCCAGATGAGCTCCACGCACTCGATCCCGATCACCTGTCGCTTTGGCATGTGCTGCCCAAGCGTTTGAAGGGCCCGGCGGTCGCGCGCTTTGTTGCCGAAGGTGGGGACGAGCAGGGCGCCGTTCACGAAATAGAAATTGACGTATGTAGCCGGAAGGCGCTGGCCATCGTACTCGATGACGCCGGGCATGGGGAGGGTCACGATATCGAAAGCCCGGCCGTCGGCGTCGCGCAGCAACTGGAGTCGGCGGAGATTGTCTTTCAGGATTTTGTGGTTTTCGTCACGCGGATCATCTTCCACCCCGGTCACAATGGTGCGAGCGTCGATGAAGCGGGCCAGATCATCCACATGACCGTCGGTGTCGTCGCCGGCGATGCCTTCGCCGAGCCAAAGGACCTGATGTTGTCCGTAGTAATCTTTCAGATATTGCTCAACCTGTTGTTTGGACAAATGCGGATTGCGGTTTTTGTTGAGCAGGCAGGAGGTGGTGGTCAGGACGGCGCCGGCGCCGTTGAAATCCACGGCGCCGCCCTCCATGACGATGCCGGGGTAAAACACCGGCAGCTTCAATTCCTCGGCAATTCGCGTGGGCACGTCATCGTCATCATTGTAAGGCGGATACTTGCCGCCCCAGGCGTTGAACCCCCAGTCCACGATCGCCGCCTCGCGGACGCCGCGCTTGTTTTTGCGCAGCACGAATGCCGGCCCGTGGTCCCGGCACCAGCTTTCATTGGTCTTGATGTAATGAAAGAAAATATTTTTCGTCGGGCAGCCGTGCGCATTGAGCTGCTCGCGGACAATGTGTTCGTAATTCGCATTGGGAACATTGATCTCGACCCGTTCGCGCGGGGCAATCTCCCGGATGATGCGCGCCAGATTCTCCGGCACGGTGTGGTACTTGTCGGGAAATGAAATCCCCTCGGGCCGCGGCCAGGAAAACCAGGTGGCGCGATGGCGATGCCATTCGGGGAGGAAGGAGTAGCCGAGGGAGGCGGGGGATTTTTTGAGGATCTTAAAATTAGGCATGAAATTCTGGACATAAATTGTTTTAGCGCCTCAAGGCCGAGACGATTGCCCTGGCGCCGGGATATACACGTTTCGCCAATTGCTGGAACCGATAAATCTCACTGAGAGCAAAGACGCCAGCGAAGCTTGGGGCAATCCAATCTCCGGCGATCCGCTCGAACGGATACTCAGTGTTGCGGGCATGAAGACATCCGCCTGATGGGCGCCTTGGCGCCATCGCGTCCAAGGCCTTAATTTCATTTAAAACGTATTCGGTGAGCAAGATATTGATGTGATATTGAATATCCGTCGGATCGCGAGGTTTGGCAAGCCTTCGCAACGCGGAGGCAAGATCGGCAACGTCGTGTTTGTATCCAATTGGGATGGATACGATCAACCTGTCTTGAAGCGCCGCGGCGATCGCCTTTATCGATTTTTCAACGGTCTGCTGACATTTTGCGATCGTCTGGCAAAAAGAGCGCGGCTCATCAGGATCAAATAAGCGTGCCGCCGCCCACCAGTCGGAATTGGCCTGGCTTATCCAGAGATGCCCTCCCGCCTCAGCCATGAATGCGCGCCTCCAAATCGGGACGTGCCGGGTCCGCAAACACTGTAATGGCGCGTTTTGCCCTCACAGCTTCGCGGATCTCTTCCAACGAAGGCCAATCTTCACGATCGGCAACTTGAAATTCTTCTGGGTTCGTCAGGATCAGGTGCAGGCGCTGCCGGGGCTTCATGGGAAACGAGGGGGATGAGGAGAAGGTGACTTCGAAGAATTTGCGATCCTCTTCGATTCTTCCCGCGCCAAAACCATCAATTATCTCGAAAAGGAAGAGATCGCCCGGATCGCGCTGCGGCTGGTAAGATATCGCCAGCAGCAACGGTTCGTCGCGCAACTGCCGATGTTCTTTAACAAGCTGTTCTGTTTGCCGATTGACCGGTGGGGGCGCATCGATTGACATACTTAATGCCTCGATTGAAGTATACAACTATAGCATGCGGTCCGGCAAAGAACATCAATGGCGTGCCGCGCCCCCACGCTTTGACGGAGCAATTCGCGAACCGCCGACTATTCGCGGCCTGCCACGGGGCAGATGTCGCGTAGGTATTGGAACGAATAGATTCCCGTGGCATGGCTGTCCGACCAGTCGATGCGCAGCGCGTAATTGCCGACCAGCTCGGCGGCGACAGCCGTCACCGGGGAGGCGTAATTGCCCGGCAATATCCTGAGCAGGCTTTTGCTCTTGCGATCTCCCTCGCGCACCAGTTTGCACTGCGCGCAGGGGCACATCGAGCGGAGATAGCCGATGCTGTAGATGCACACCCGGCCATCCTGCCATTGGATTTCCAGCTTCTCATCCTTCTTCAAATCCAAGCGGATGGGCGTGATTTCAGGTGTCATTTGCGCCCCCGCCGAAGCAGGTCGGCCAGGCCGTTCACCATCCGCGCCAGCAGCGGCTGGCGGGGCCGGCGCGTCCCGGCTTCAAGCATCGCGGCACGATCCAGGCCCTTGCGGCGCTGCTCGCGATGAAACGATTCATCGGCGCGATGCGAGCGGCGAACCATGTTTCGCTGGGGTCCGAAAGACATGCCGTTACTTCCTTGCGATCAGCCCGATGACCATTATCGCCGCGAAGATCAGAATAATCAGGCCGCTGAAGCAAATACCCAGAATGCCAAATAGTTTTCGTCGGCGCTGAAAGAGGCTTACGATCCCCAAGGTCAGCGCGACCACGCACAAGAATGCGCCCGCGAACATCGCAAGGCCGCTGGCCACCATGCCTCCGCCGGCTGATCGAGGCGAGCCGCGGCCGCCGATGGACATGACCATCACTGTTGCCCGCCACAACTGCTCCCAGAATGATCAACCCGCCGACGACCGACATGATCAGGGAAGTCAGCCCAAGCACTGACGGCCCAAGTTGCTCCGCGCCCGGCATGTAATAACCCGGCACCGCCGGCCCCGAGTATTGCAACGGCGCGCCCGCGGGTGGATTGGCCGGCGGCCAGGACGGATCGGGCGCGGCCGAGTATGGATCGTTCGGGAAATTAGTTTGGCTCATGTGAAACCTTCGGTCCCGGCAATGCCGCGAATGACTCCATTGCTTGTCGATGACACGGGCGGCCCGCCTGTGCCATTGGCTCGGGAACTATGAGAAACGATGGTATACGAAGTTCGACGGGGACGCGCACGGGCGAGACGCCCCGTGTCACGATTGAGTTTATCACATCAGCTTCTTTTTGAGTTGTTCCTGCACCACTTTCGCGTTGTAGCCCTTGCCGCCCTTCATGACCATCCCCACCAGCGCGCCAAGCGCCGACTGCTTGCCGGCTTTGTAATCCTGGAGCGGCTTGGGGTTTTGCGCGATGAGGGCGTCGATGGCGGCGTCGATGCCGCCGGTGTCGCTCACCAGGATAGCGCCGATGTCGCCCGCCGCCTGCTCGGCGGAACGATCCTTTTCCATGATGCTCTTGAGCACCAGCACCGCGCTGCTGGCCGCCACTTTCTGTTCGCTCACCAGCCGGGCCAATTCCGCCACGCGGGCCGGCGAAATGCCCAGCTTAATCAGCGGGACGTTCGCTTCATTGGATAACTGACGGAGCTTTGTCATCAGGTTGATGGCCTGCCCGGGCTCGGCGCCGCCAGCGACGACGGCGTCAAAGAAATCGCCGATCTCGCGATCGCCGGCGATCGTTTCGATCTCCCTTGCCGCCACGTTCGGCAATGCCGCCGCGTAGCGCTTTCGCCGGGCGGCGGGCAGTTCGCCGATCTGCAATTTGATCTCGTTGAGCCACGCATCGTCCACTTCCACCGGCACCAAATCCGGGTCGGGAAAATAGCGGTAATCATTGGCTTGCTCCTTGTCGCGCTGCTTGAAGGTGGTTTCGGTCGGTTCGTCCCAGCCGTAGGTGCTTTTGCGGCCCAGCGAGCCGGTCTCTTCCCACTGGCGGATTTGCCGTTGAATCTCGTAAGCCGTCGCCCGCTCCAGAACGCTGAAGCTGTTGAGGTTTTTGATTTCGGTGATTTCGGTCTTATGTACTTGCCCATCCTGATCGGTGATATGCACGTTGATGTTCGGCTCGAAGCGCATATGCCCCATCTGCATCTGCCCCTCGCTGACGCCAAGGAACTGCACAAGCTTCTGCAATTCCTGCCCGAAGGCGACGACTTGCTTTGGCGTGGACAAATCAGGCTCGGTGACGATCTCCAGCAATGGAGTGCCGGCGCGGTTGAGATCGACAATGCTGAAGTCGATCGCGTACCCGCCGGGCGCATCGTGCAGCAGCTTGCCGGCGTCCTCCTCCAGATGCGCCCGCCGAATCCGCACGCGCTGCGGCTGGCCATCTTCCCCGTGAATCTCAAATGCCCCATCATGACACAGCGGCAGATCGTACTGGCTGATCTGATAATTCTTGGGCAGATCCGGATAGTAATAGCTCTTGCGATCCCACTTGGTGTGTTTGGCCACCTGGCAGCCCAGGGCCAGACCCACCTTCATGGAAAACTCAACGGCCTTGCGGTTCATCACTGGCAACACGCCGGGCAAGCCAAGCACCTGCGCATCCACCTGCGAATTAGGCTCGCCGCCGAATCCGTTTGCCGCGCCAGTGAACATCTTGCTCTTGGTGGCAAGCTGAACGTGAATCTCCAGCCCCACCAAAACCTTGTGGGACTTGCAGACGCGCTGAGACAGTGTGGTCGTCACCGAAAGTGCTCCAATTGAAAAAATCAGTTTTCGTAATCATCCGGCCGTCTGCAACGGTCAATGCAAACGATTTCTGAAAGCCCTTTATCGTATCACGGGCGTCCCGCCCGTGCCGGGCGCTTTGAGACTGGGATTATCGTGGTTCCTCTGCCACCGCGCCTTCCGCACGGGCGAAACGCCCGTGATACGATGCGGTATTCTTCCCTTGGATTCTGCATTATGCCAATCCTCAACGCGCGGCTGCCGTCGAAAGCGGTATTATACGAATTGGAGTCGGCATGCCACTCTGGCGTTTGGCAATCGCCGGTTGCGGCTCTACCCTAGTGCCAAAGATATGCCCAACACGCTCGCATTCCTAACCCAGCAGATGGAGCTTGCCGGCGAACTGCTGGCGGGCAGGGGCCACATGTTTGAACCGCAAGACTTGCCCGGCAGATTCGGGCGCGTGATTAAGGCCGTGGATCATCTCCTGGAAGTGGTCGGCGGCCAAGCCGTGCTCGGAGGCGGATGGGCCGTCTGGCGGCATGGGTTTCATGGGCGCATGACTCAGGATGTGGACATCGTTCTGGCGGCCGATCGCGTGGACGAATTCATGCGCGCCGCGTCAGTGAGTGGCTTTGAGATTCTGCCCCAGCCTCCTGGACGATGGCCCAAGCTGCTGCACAAGGCAACGGATATCAAAGTTGATATTTTGCCCGAGGGGCAAAGGCCCGGCACCGCCGCCCACCCCGCCCCAACCACGCTCGGGCATCCACTGACGATGGGCGCATCGGGCGCGGGCCTGCGATATATCACTCTCCCGTCGCTGATCGAGTTGAAACTCGCCGCCGGGCGTGCCCGTGACGAAGCCGATGTGGCCGAACTCATTCGCGCCAACCCGCAAAATGTCGCCGCGATTCGTGGGCATCTCGCGACTGTTCATGGCGATTACGTGATCGCGTTCGACCAACTCGTCCAGCGCGCTCAGGACCAGCGCGACGAATGACGCCTCATTTTTTTGACGAATCCCCTCGTTTGGTCCGATAATGGGAAAGCGATCCTGGCTGAACCCTGGCCGCCTTGCTGAAGCGGGCGGCTTTGGGGATCGACTCGGGTTTGCGCGGAATCCATGTTTATGCACCTGAACGTACCGGCACTGCTTATCTTCGTCGGGGCCCAAGCCCACGCCATTGGTTGGCTCAGCGGATTTCATATGCCGTTCCAGGACAATTATTATGTCTGGAAAACGGTCGGCTATTCGGGCATGCTTATCTTCGGCTCGCGCACGTTCGTGCAATGGCTCTATAGCGAAAGGCACAAGGAGAGCCGGGTTCCGCCGTTTTACTGGTGGCTGAGCGTGTTCGGAACGGTGCTGTGCCTGGCCTACGCGCTGCGGCTGAAGGATTCGGTTTTCATACTCATGTACACGTTTAATATGATCCCCTACGTGCGGAATCTGATGCTGATCCGCAAGCGGAAGCTGACGGATGAAGCGAGGGGATTTGAGATTGTGCCGCCGGCGTCGTCGCCCGTGGCGCACGGGCATTGATCGCAAATTGAGACATCCGCCGACAAGGAATTTGACGAAATGAATCTGACGACGACTCCGCAACCCACCCTCAGCGTCTGCGTGCCCGTTTACAACGAGGCCGAAAACCTGCCATTGCTTCATGCGGCCATCGCGCGCGTCTTCGATGCCAATCGGATCGATGGCGAAATCCTGCTGGTTGACGACGGCAGCACCGATGGCTCCTGGACGCAGATCGAGAACCTGGTAGCGTTGGATGCGCGCGTGCGCGGCCTGAAGTTCAAGACCAACTGCGGCGAAACCGCCGCCAGCGACGCGGGCCTTCGCGCGGCGCGCGGCAAGTTCGTCATGACCATGGACGCCGACCTGCAGAACGATCCGAAGGACATCCCCAAGTTCCTCGAAGCCCTCGCCGGCGGCTGGGATTGCGTGTGCGGCACGCGCGTCGCCACGCGCGGGCAAGGCGATAATTTCATCCGCGTCGCCAGCAGCCGGATCGCCAATTGGGTGCGCAACAAATTGAGCGATGAGCAAATCAGCGACGCCGGCTGCACGTACCGCGCCTTCCGCCGCGAGTGTGTTGAAAAGCTCAAGCTCTATCGCGGCCTGCACCGCTTCATCCCCACGTTGCTGAAAATGGAAGGATACACCGTCGCCGAAATCCCCGTGACCAATAACCCCCGCCTGCACGGCGAAAGCAAGTACGGCGTCTGGAACCGCCTCTTCAAAAGTGCCCGCGACCTCATCGCCATCCGCTGGATGAAGAGCCGGCTGTTGGCGTATCAGATCGACGTGGAACTCGACCGCTCGGCCGCCAAAGCCCCCGAGGCAACCGCCGGAGCGGCGTGATCGCTCGTTCAACGCCGATCCAATTCATATATGCGGCGCTGCTGAGCAAATCACGGGTGAAAATCCGAAATCCGAAGCACGAAATCCGAAACAAATCCAAAGGCGCAAAAAAAGAAAATTCAAAGGGCGTGTCCGGGGCGTTCTTGTTTCGAGTTTCTTGTTTTGGAATTCCCGTTTTGAGTTTTGAGTTTATTTCGGATTTCGTGCTTCGGATTTCGGATTTCTACCGTTATTTCTCAATCGGCTTGTCCGCCTTTTTGTACGCCGCCCATCCGCCGGAGAAATCATTGAGATCGGCAAAGCCCAGAGTGCCCATCAATTTCGTGGCCGCCGCGCTGCGCGTGCCGCTCTGGCAATGCACCAGGTATTTCCTGGATTTGTCCAGTTTCCCAATCTTCTCCTTGAACGCGCGCGAGTGCCAGTCGATGTTAACCGCCCCCGGCACATGACCGGCGGCAAACTCCTTTGGCGTGCGCACGTCCAGCACCACGTTCGCCTTGTCCTCGCGCAGTTTGTCGAACTGAGCGAGCGTGATCTTCTTGACCGCGGATTGATCGTCGGCCTTGGGCTCCGCCGCCGGTCGCGCCCCCGCGCCGATGCTTGCCACCAATGTGGCCGCGAACAAAAGAAGGAATGCCGGGCTTAAATGTCGTCTATGCGTGGAGTTCATATTCTTCATATTCATACCTACCTTTCCAAACGTTTATCATTTCAGCCTCTTGCAACAATTCGATTCGGATCGAGTGCCGATTCAGTCGATTGTATCACGGGCGTCTCGCCCGTGCTGGGTGCGACAAGATTAGAAATATTCGGGTTCCTCCACTGCCGCGCCATCCGCACGGGCGGGATGCCCGTGATACGTCAACCCCATTCGTTCTCGCCTCCCGCACGCTGCACCCGGCTGAAATCCCACAACATTTTATTCGTGTTCATTCGTGCCCATTCGTGGTTTCCCGCTCTTCATCCCCGCGTCGCCGCCAGCAGTTCCGCGCTGCGCAGCGTATTTTTCAACAGCATGGCCACCGTCATCGGCCCCACGCCATTGGGCACCGGGCTTAATCGGCTTGCAATCGGATAAACGGCTTCTCCATCCACATCCCCCACCGTCTTCTTGCTGCCATCGGCGAGCGTGATGCGGTTGATGCCGACATCGATCACCACCGCCCCTTCCCGCACATGCTCCGCCCCAATCAGTCCCGGCTTGCCGACGGCAACCACCAGTATCTCCGCCCGCCGGGTATGCGCCGCCAGGTCGCGCGTGGCGATGTGACACAACGTGATCGTCGCCATCTGCTCGGTCAGCAACAGCGCAATCGGCTTACCCGCGATTTCGCTGGCCCCCACCACCACCGCCTCCGCCCCCCGCAACGGCACGCCGGTCGATTTGATCAACTCGATCACCGCCAACGCCGTGCACGGCGCGATGAGCGTATGGCCATAAACGACATATCCAATGTTCGCCGGGTTCACCCCTTCGACATCTTTCACCGGATCGATCTGATACTGCAACTCCGTCGCATCCAAATGCCGAGGCACCGGCAAATGCAGCATGATGCCGGTAACGGACGGATCGACATTCAGCGCATGAATCACCCCCACCACTTCATTCTGCTGCGCCGACCCCGGCAGCGTGCGCAGCTCATAATCGATCCCCACCGCCTGACACGCCTCCCGCTGCCGCTGCGCATACAGCTCCCCGCCCGCGGATGAGCCGGCGAGGATCGCCGTCAGATGCACCGCCCGCCCATTGTCCGCCAGTTCGCGCACCCCCCGCGCCACATCCTTGCGGATGCTTGCCGCCAAAGCCGCGCCGTCGATCCATTTGTCTGCCATGAAGCGTGGGAAGGTACGGCAGAGGGGGGGAAAAGCCAACTTTATTTTGCAAATGTCCGCGCGGTGCGGAGAAATGCGTATTTCAGAGTGACCATCGATTTGCGGGCCATCGGGCAACATTTTACTTGTACTGGAACCAAGGCAATTGGAAGGTGGTGCGCCGGCGCAGCCCCCGCGATGCGGTGCGATGAGTCAGGACTTTGCCAGACTCCCTACGCGGTTCCCGGATGAGCCAGTAAAGGTTTAAGGGAATTTCTTTCGTCCCGGGCGAACTTGTCAGATACAGCTGCGGCTACTAATTCATGCCGGGTTCCGTTCTGAAGCGCGGTCAACTCCACATCCGCCAGTCGTTGTGGGCCACCGTCCCTGATTAGGGACGGTTGATGGCGCGGCGGAAACATGTTAAACGTTCCGGGCAGCGCGGAAAACCACGACAACTCCAATCTCGGGCTCAACACAGGATGGTTTCGTAAGGGATAATGATCATGCGCAAAAAGCAAAAACCCGGCCGCCGCTCCATTTCGAATTTCAACTCTGTTCCCGGCCGCGTGGAGCCGCTCGCGCAACAAAGACGCCGCAATGGCCCTATGCTTCCGGCAGTGAGAGCCTGCGTCGAAGCGTTGGAGCAGCGCGTGCTTCTGTCGGCCAACCCCGGCCCCTGGGATTTGCGGCAGAATATCACCAGCACGGGCGGCCCCCGAGGTCTATGGGGATCCGGATACATCAGCAGCCCATGGAGCTTCGGATACGGCAACCGCAATGACACCTCGTTCACTCCTTATGACGGCACGGGTCAGGCAGGCACACTTCACTTCTGGAACATTGGGGGGGGGGGGAGATCCTTCAGCGAGCTGGAACAGCGGGAATCCGAGTGATGTAAATGGATCCGCGTTCTTTGATGGGGCTGGATGGTGGAAAGATCAGGTAGGTCTTCGTCCTGGGCCGGGCGATACGGCCAGCAAGGTCGCCTTCGATGCCCCGGCGGCGGGGTGGTATGACGTATCTTCCTGGTTTTATGCCATGGAAGAAAGCTGGTTGGCGCCCAAGCAGACAACCAGCGATGTAGCCATCTGGGTTGTTCGACCCCTGGGTCCGGTCGGCAGTTCCGGCTATTTGTTTGGTCCTCAGAATATCGCGGGCAACTGGGCCGGCGGCCCGTCCACAACGAATACCCTGCAGATTTACCTTACAGAACAGGATCAACTGCAATTCACTGTCGGTAATGGCCCCGATGGCCTTGCCTGGGATACTACGGGCCTTGACGTCCACATTACATACGAAGGCAATAATCCCGTGCTTGTCACGAGCCCGACGGCCATCAGCGCGGTGGAGGGTGCCTCCCTCATCGACCAGGTGGTGGCGACATTCACCAACAACAGTCCCGACGCGTCTTGGGTCGGGTACGGCCGGCCAACCGTCGATTGGGGGGACGGCTCGCAGAGCTACGGAAGTGTTGTCTTGGATAGCATCACCGGGCGATACGACGTTTTAGCAAGCAAGCCAGCCGGCTATTCGACCACGGGGCCGCAAAGAATCACGGTTTCTATCAATGATTTCGAGGGAAACAGTGGGTCAATCGTTAGCACGGTTCAGGTTACGCAACCTGCCCAATCACATCAAATGATTGCAACTTGGGATCTCGCCAAAGACTTCAGCGCCACTCAAAATCCAAATGGGCCGTGGTTATACGGCACAACATCTTACGGCGGAGCGGGGGGTGGTGCGCTGGGTGAGATTTTCATGCCCGGCCCCGCGACGGCATCTCAAAGTCCCGGCGCTGGCGGCGATTATGATTTCTATGGAGGCCTTCAATATTTTCCGACCGGTTACAATTCGCCTGACATTATCATAGCAAATGGGCTGATCATCCCCGCCGGCGCTATCTCTCTTCAGCCTCCTAACACAGCAGGAACCGCTCCCGCCGCGAGTTGGACCGCACCCGCCGACGGGAATTACTATATCAATGCAACTTTCCAGGCATATGACGGCGCTACAACAGATGTCCATATTTTCGAGCGACCGCATAACAGCCCATCCGGCTATTCGCTATGGGATGGCGCCATAAATGGTTTCGGAAGCATTCAGAACTATGCGCCTGGATCGCCAATTCATCTCCAAGCCGGTGATAGCCTTGACTTCGCGGTCGGATATGGAAGCAACGGCAACAATGCTTCGGATAACACCGGATTGAGCGTCACGATCGGCCAAGCCCCCGCAGTGCAAGAAACCCGCCCGGCTTACGATCTAGGAACGGATTGGAGCGAAAGCGAAAATCCGGACGGCGCATGGATGTTGAGCGCGGGCGATGCAGCACTCAACTATCAGAGCAACTGGCAGGGAACCAGCCAATCGGGATGGACCGAGCCGGGCGACGTCAACGGCACGGGCCCGTTTCTGTTCAAGGATGCCGGACTTCAACTCCCGGATGCCCAGCCCGGAGATATCGTCGTTCAAACCGTAGTCAGCAATCAAGCCTCTGGCGACGCACCGGCAACTATAAGTTGGACCAGTCCGGCCGATGGCTTTATCTCGATCTCCGGCAGTCTCTGGATGGCCAAGGACACCGGCAATTCCGATCATTGGGATCTGCTGCACAACACGTCCATTGTGAGCGAAGGAGCGCTGGCAACTGGCGAATACACGCGTGACGCCCAGTTCGAGCTGTCAGCCGGGTCAGGCGGACCCGGATCGTTGCAGAACATTCAAGTCCATGCGGGTGACACGATCACCCTGCGCCTGATCAGCACATCCGGAACAGCCGACGATCTTGGCGTGAATCTCAGAATAGGAGTCACGAACGGGAGCGCTCCGTCCTATACGCTGGGCAATATTCCCACTCATTTCTATGCGCAAGGGGAGCCGGTGAGCTTCTATGTCGTTCCGCCTTCCGGCGACAGCGCCCCGCTTTCGATGCAGGTGTCATCCCCGCCGCAGGGCGACGCCACGTTCGACCCAGCGAGCGGCTTGTTCACCTATACGCCGGCTGCCGCCGACAAATATGATTTCAACGTTACCTTTCAATCCGCGTCGGCCATCGCTGGCGCGGAACCCAACGCGCAGCTAACTACGATCTCTCCAGTAACGCTTGCTCCGGAATACGATGTACTGGAGACGGGCGTGCCGGCGTCACCGCCTGCGGACACCAACAGTGATTATGTCACCAAAACGGTTCACGATGATGGGACAAATTTTTTCAACATCAGGTCGCAGGACACCAGCGACGTGGCGATCTCCGGGGTAACCATAACGCTTGCCCCCGGCGCCACGTTCGGCACGGGGCTGCCGCTCGATTGGGATGACACGACAGCGGGCGTCACCAACATTCAGAACCTCACGATTTACGCGCAGAAGGTGATAGTCAGCGGGCATTTTAGGCTTCCGAGGACGAACGTCACGATTTACGCGCAGCAACTGGATTTCCAGGATCCGGCGACGGGAGACGCCGCATCCCTCGATACAGCGGCGGTGCCGTTTTCAAATTCAGATCCAGCGCCACTCGGCCAGAACGGCGCAAATGGCGAAGCGGCTGGGAATATCACGCTTCATATTCAGACCGTTGACGTCAACGGCAACGCATGGATCAATGCTCCATCCGGCCAGACAACGGTTCCTCGATTCATCCTGAACGGCGGCGCTGGCCAGGGAGCGGCGACCGGCGCTCCGCCCAGCGCAACGCAAACGGGACCCGGCCCGGGGCAGGATGGTCCGGTTACACTGACCGTCTCGGGCAGCGCGGTGAACGCGCCGGGCAATGGTGGCCCAGCAGGACATCTCGCGTCCTATGACGGCATCGATGTTTCTCCGCTCACGGTCGCGGACGGAGGCGATCCCGGCGCCAAGTCGCAGTATTCAGACCCCACTTGGGGAGCGGGATATCCCGCACGCGGCCCGACCGGCGCCTCCGGCGCGCCCGATCTCCCCGAAGTAATCCCGCAAGCGCAGAGTCCGATCAACGACTGGCTCACCCCTCAAGCGCTCGCCGCGCTGGTGCAATACAGCAAGGACGTCTATCTCGCCGGCGAAATTGAGACGGCAGGACAACAGTTCAGCCAATATCAGCAGTGGCTTGATGTATTACCGCCATCATCGGCACAGCAGTTCGCGACGTTGCGGCCCGAAATCAACCAATACGCCAGCCAGGCCGCGATGAACCTCGATTACTTCGGCAAGCCGGCCGGCTGGGTTCCGGCGCTGTCGTTCGCGGCAAATTACGACGCGTATAAGAACGAGGTGGAAAATGATCTGAGCGTCGAGTTTCTGTCGCACATTATTCTAGACACAAACACGAGCCAGCAGAACATGCAGCTTGCGATGACCAACAGCATCGCGCAGCTGGGCACGGACATCAATCTGGCGCGAGGCCAATACGCCGGCGCGGAAAATCAGGTTGCCCCGCTGAACGCAAGCCTGGCAAAGGTTCAAGCGGACACGGCGTCGGTTCAGAGCCAGTTATCCGCGGAGCTGAGCTATCTTCAGGCAGAAGCAACGAAAAATGTTGCCGATCAGCACAAGCTGCCGTTCTGGAAAGAGGCGCTGGGGGTCCTCTCCACCGTCGCAACGGCGCTGACACCCGTGAACCCTGTTTTTGGCGCGGTCGGCGCGGGGCTGGGACTGCTCTCGGCGGGAAGTTCGCAGGCCTCGGACAACACTCAGTTGGCTGGCATCGCGACGGCAGTGAAGTCCTCGAATCTCGCCACGGCGGCCCAAGACCTCGGGAAAGTGATTAACGACCCATCCAAAAATACCGCCCAGATCATCGCTGTCATGTCGGATTATGAAACGGCAATGATAGATATCTCACAGGCGAGCCAGCAAACCCAGGCGCCCATGAGCGAAGTGGACGCAGAACTGAAATCCCTTGAATCGCAAGACCCGAGTTTCACGTCATTGGTCGCGCAAATCCAGAATCTGAATGCAGAGAAGGCCCAATTTCAGAAGACGTTAGCTGAAGCGATGCAATCCATCGCCAGTGCATCCGATCGGATCGTTTCCGATTACTCGACCGAGGATGCGTTGCAACGCCAACAGGCCGATTCAGCGGCAGCACTTACCCAGGACACGGTTCGACAGATCAAGGAAATGCAGCGACAAGCGTCGGATCGCTTGCTGGCTTACCAGTATTACATGGACAAGGCGTATGAATACCAAACACTGACGTCTTTCCCACTGAATTGGGACCTGAATCATCTGTCCACGGATATTTACAATCTGCTATCGGGGCCGACGCCGAAGGGGCCGTCCGATTTCAGCTCGACAGCCGTCATTCAGGCACTGGAAACGCCATATGAGAACAGCCTTCAACAAATCGGCTCCCAGCTCGGGTCCGTTCTCAACGACGCTCACCCAGAACAATCGCACCCACAGAACTTCCATCTTACTCCCGATCAGCTTGCGCAGCTCAACTCGCAAGGACAGGTCACAATGAACCTGGTTGATAGCGGCCTGATTCCGGCGACCGCCAACGCCACGATCCTGGAGATGGGAATAAGCCAGATGAGCGCCGCCCCCCTTGGCAATCCCTCGACGGCGGACGTGACCGTCGAGTTCGATCATAGCGGGACTTCACTTATGGAGTGGCAGGGACACCGATACCTGTTCCGCAACAACCTCGCCGCCGACCCAATATCATGGTCCACCGATTTTGATGCTATTCAAGGATATCAAGGCCAAAAGCCGAACGCGGTTGATCCGACTAGCGTGGCGAACGCGGCGACCTTCATGGGGCTGAACGTTGGGAGCCTCAGCAACGATCCGTCCCTGACGGAGATGCTTTACTCCGAGCCCGGCGCGTGGGGCGACGTCACCATCAAGTTGCTGGTGAACAATCAGCCGCTGAGCCCTACGTCCGTAAGAGTGAACATCAGCAACGCGACGTTCTACGCGACATGGGTGGCTGGCCGGTCACAAGACAGCGATTCACTGGTCAGTGTGCAGCCGACTGGCGCCCTCACGCCGAAGATCCTCGTCACTGATCCGACCACCGGTACACCTTTGGTCGACGACAGCGGCCGATCCGATGGCGTCGGATCATTCACGCGCGCCTTTTCCTCCTTCGGACAAAAGGTCGCCCTGACCGCCCAGCCGGCTTACGGCTCGCTCGCTTTCACCGGCTGGCAGGACGTAAGCGGCAATCTTTTGAGCACCAGCACGACGTATACAGTGCCGATGGATGGCGGCGCCCAGATCGTGCGCCCGGCCTACTCCGACCTCACACCACAGGGCGTCACCGCCGCTGCAAACGCCAATGGCGGCATCGACCTCTCCTGGACGGCATCGCAGGGTGCGGCTAGTTACAATGTCTATCGGTCCACCACGCCCGGCGGCGAGTATTCGCCCGCATTTGTCAGCGGGGTCGCCGGCACGTCATTCATTGATCAAAAAGCGACGCCGGGAGCAACGTATTATTACATAGTAACGGCGGTGAGCAATGGGGTGGAGAGTCTGTACAGCAGCGAAGTGTCGGCTGCGCCAACCGCAGCCGTCACCCTCCTGTCCACCGCCTTCGGCGATGGCATCACCACAAATACCACCCAGCGCTCCGAAGTCCGCACGATGACGCTGAAGTTTGACCAGCCGTTCGCGTTGGCGGCGTCCGATCTTTCGCTGTTCATGCTGAACACGGGAGGCAGCGGGCTTAACGACGGGTCGGCTCCGACGCCGATGGATGGTTCGGTGATTGGTTCGATGACCAGCCCGGATGGCGGATTGACGTGGGTGGTGAGCTTTGCCAAGAACACCGCGTATACGGATGCGAGCGGCAGTCTCAATGATGGGATTTATACTTTGACGATGAACGGGGCGGGGATTGTGCCGGTGGCGGGCGGGAGCTTGTCCACGACGTTCCATCGCCTGTTCGGCGACTTCAATGGCGATGGCACGGTGAACCTGACGGATTATCGCGCGTTTAAGGCGGCGTTCCTGAGTCAAACTGGCGGATCGACGTACAACCCCGCGTTCGATTCCAATGGGGATGGCACCATCAATTTGATCGATTACCGCCGGTTCAAGGCCAATTTTCTCAAGACACTGATCGGAGGATAGCTGTCTACCCGGCATCCGCTTGTATGCCTGTTGCGCGGGTGTCGTCGGCGCCGAGCGGTGCGTTCCGCGGCTGCTCATCCGGCGCGCAAAACCAGCAGGTACCCGGCGACGGGTTGATCGGCGTTCATGCGAACCGTCACGTCGGCGAAGGAAACCTCGGCCATGCCGTGCATCTTGGCGAGGATCTGAATGTAGTGCCTGGAATGCGCGAATCGGAGGCTGGGGTGGCGCATCTCGAAGCGGTCGCCTTCGGCGGCTTCGAGGGTGAAGGCGAAAAGGCCGCCGGGGCGGAGGCAGGCCTTGGCCGCCTCGATCAGGGGGGAGAGGTCGCCAAAGTAAATGAGCACGTCGGCGGCGACCAGCAGATCAAAGCCGCGCGGGGCGGCGCGCAGGGCGGCTACCAGGTCGATGAGTTCGAGACGGTCGTAGATTTGCCGGGCGCGGGCCTTTTCGAGCATGGCGGGGGAAAGATCGACGCCGACGAGGGTGCGGGCCAGTGGGCGCAGCAACGGGCCGCACAGGCCGGTGCCGCAGCCGAGGTCGAGAATGTCCAGGGGGATCGGCGGGTGGGCGGCCTGGATGGCCGCGACGATCATTTCAGGAGCGCGATATTGCAGGGTGTCGCGCAGATGCTCGTCAAATCGGTCGGCATATTTCTCGAACAAATTCACCACCACCTGCGGCGGGACCTGGGCTGGAGGGGCGACGTTTAGAACCGCCGCCATCGCAAAATGCAGCTGATCCGCGTCCGGCGAGGGCGCGAGCTTGCGCTCCAACTCGGCGACGGCACGGGCGGATGCCGTGGGAATGTGAGGGCGGGTGCCTTGGGAAATTTGAGCCGCCAGCGCGGCGGCCCGCGCTGCATCCGATGGTTTGCCGGCGGCGCGCAGCGCCTGGGCCAGATGTTGGCATGTGGCGGCATCCGGGCGGACATCGACGGCTTTGCGGAAATGTCCCGCCGCCTGTTCGTATCGGCCCTCCTGGGCTTCAAGCATCCCCAGCGCCTGCCAGGCGCGGATAAAATCGGGATCGAGTTCGGCGGCGCGGGCGAGGCTTTGACGGGCTTCCTCGATTTTTCCCTTGCACCGCTGGGCGAGGCCCAGGCGAAGAAACGCCGAGGCATAATCACACTTCTTTTCAACGGCGGATTGGGCCGCGGCGATGGCATCATCGAATTTGCCCGCGTTCAGACAGGCCACCGCAAGGTGGTGAAAGCCCTCCGGCGAATGATCGCCGGCGGCCTGGGCGCGGCGGAGCAGGTCGATGGCCGCGCCCGCATCGCCGGGCGCTTTGCGGGCGAGATGCGCCAATGCGAGGGCCGTGAGCGTCTGGGCGCGATTGGGATCGAGGGCATCGGCACGTTCGAGCGCGGCGATTGCGTCATTGCCCCGGCCCAGCGCCAGATACGCCTGCGCGAGGTTATGATGGAACACCGGATCGCTCGGGCGCAGCGCGACGGCGCGTTCGAGCAGAGGGAGCGCCTCTCGGGCCCGGCCCGCCTGGCAGAAAAGCACGCCAAGCCAGTGCATCGCGTCGGCGTGGGCCGGGTCGGCGGCGATCGCGGCGCGATAGCCATCCCGCGCCGCGATCAAGCGACCGTATCGGTGATGTTCCAGGGCGATTTGAAACGGGTCTGGAGGCATGTTAACGGTGCGTGTCCGAGTCCACGTCCACACGGTTGGGTCACTGCTCTACGGGCAAACGCTATAGCAACATGGTAACACCGCAGTTCCTCTACTCCCGCGCCATCCGCACGGGCGAGGCGCCCGTGATACGTTCATCCCATTCCTCCACATATCACGCCACGTTGCATTCGGCTGAAGTGCTACGCAACATAAAACTTGCTCGAGTGCCGAAAAGCGCGACTGCCGGTATAGTGCGATATAGTGCGATTCCCGCTCGCCCGGGCAACGCGATCCGATGCGAAAGTGTACAAGAAACAATTGGCGCAGACGATGCGCGGCAAGGCAGGCATGATAGTATGCCGATCCATTCCACCCCAAGGGTAGAGGAGGTTTCATGAAGCGGTTTTCGGTTCGTAAATCGTCGGCGCTGTTTGGCGCCGCAGTTTTGGCGCTTGCGGGCGTGTTTGCCGTCGCGCAGGAGGCGCATGGCCCCAAGCAGCCGTGGTCGAAGTATTTCGTGCATGACATGCAGCGGCCCGCGCCGCCGGTGGTTGATCCGGGAACGGCCAGCACGCCCGACCAGCCCGGCAAGCCGCCCTCAGACGCAATCGTGCTGTTTGACGGCAAGGACATGTCGCACTGGCAGGCGGACGGCGGCGGTGAGCCGACCTTCAAGCTCGCGAACGGCGTGATGCTCTCTTACGGCCCCAAGGATCTGCAATCCAAGGACAAGTTCGGCGACATCCAGCTTCACGTCGAGTGGGCCGAGCCCACGCCCGCCAAGGGCTCCAGCCAGGGCCGCGGGAACAGCGGCGTGTTCCTGATGGGGCTTTTCGAGATTCAGGTTCTGGATAACTACAAAAACCCCACCTATCCCGATGGCCAGTGCAGTGGGATTTACGGGCAATATCCGCCGCAAGTGAACGTCTGCCGGCCTCCGGGCGAATGGCAGACGTATGACATCATTTTCCACACGCCGCGCAAGGGTAGAGCGACCGCCGCCAGCGAAGCAAAGCTGCGGCCCGCATATGTGACCGTGTTGCAGAATGGCGTGCTGACGCAGGATCATCAGCGCATCGAAGGCCCATCTGGCCACATGATCGTCGCCAAGTACCCGGAAAACGTCGGCAACACCGGTCCCATCAAGCTCCAATTCCACGGCAACCCGGTTCGCTATCGCAACATCTGGGTGCGCCCCCTCGCCCAACTGCAAAAGCAGCAGCATACCGGCGAAGTGGCGCAAGCCACGGAGAAGGGAACCGAGGGGCAGGAGAAATGACTGCGGGGATTCGACACCCGCGAGCAACTGACAGGATCTCATGGCCCCGGATCGACAATCGATCCGGGGCCGCTTAAATTACAAGGCGATTGCCGCCCCGGCTCTCGAAAATTTCCCGCACGACGGCGTTGATCTGGAAGGTAGTTTTTGATTGGCAGGCAACCTGGCGGTTTAGGGCTGGTTGGAATAAAAAAAGCCGTCCTAGGCAGGGACGGCCTCATGGGGCTGTGAATGAGTTCCTGGGGTTGTGTAACAGGAACTCGTTCTCAGGGAGGAATAGTTTTTGTGAAAGAGAACGCGCGTGCCGTCGAATCCCTTTCACTACAAACGAAATTACAATTGGAGTGCCATATCTTTCCAATTTCACGATGGTTCCATTCGCCGGCCACTCATAACTCAATATAATTCCATGCGTTAACTTATTTCTCATTGCGTTCTAATATGCCATTCGCTGGAAGCCGTCGGGGCACACACCACGACGTTTGTGCCGGCTGTCGTACTTGTTGTTGACAATGTGACATTGCGCGAGCAAATTGAGGGCGTTCAATCAGTTCGGGCTCTGGTGGGGCTATTGCGGACGACATTCCCGACTTTTGCAGACTCGCCTGTGGAGTTTTGGCCGCATCCTGCGATATTCGAGCAGGTTGGACGGCTACTTTCAAGGAACACTTGTGCGAATTCTCATCACCGGCGGCGCCGGGTTTATCGGGTCCAACCTCGCCCGGCGGCTCGCTGCCGAGCGGCATGCCACCACTGTTTGCGATGACTTCTCATCGGGGGCATGGACCAATCTCATCGACTATCCCGGCGACACTCTCACGCTGGACGTGGCCGACGACATTGCGCCGCTGGCGGCGATGGAACGCTTCGACGTGATCTTCCACCAGGCTTCCATCACCGACACCACGGTCATGGATCAGCGGAAGATGATGCACAACAATGTCGAGGGGTTTCGCAATGTGCTGGAACTGGCGGTGAAGTGGGAGAGCCGGGTGGTGTGGGCCAGCAGCGCGGCCACGTATGGCCGGGGCCCATCGCCCAATCGCGAATCGCAAACGCCTGAGCCGTTGAATGTTTACGGCTATTCCAAGTTGGCGATGGAGCGGCTGGCCGAGCGATACGCCAACCGCCTCACGCATCCGATCGTGGGCCTACGCTATTTCAACGTGTACGGCGCCGGCGAGCAGCACAAGGGGAAGTTTGCCAGCATGATCCATCAACTCGCCAAACAAATGCGGGCCGGCAAGCGCCCGCGCATCTTCACCGATGGCGAGCAACGCCGGGATTTTGTGTATATCGACGATGTGCTCCAGGCGAATCTGCTGGCCATGCACTCCAAAGCCGCCGGCGTATTTAACGTCGGCAACGGAGCGGCATGCAGCTTCAACCAAGTCATTGCGGAACTGAACCGCGTTTTGAAGACTGATCTTCAGCCGGACTATATCGAGAATCCGTACGATTTTTTCCAGACGTGGACGGAAGCCGACCTCGCGGCTTCGCGAAAGGGGCTGAAGTATGAGCCGAGGTTTGATTTGCGAAAGGGAACGGAGGCATACTTCGCGTCGGGATCGCTCGGGACGGGAAATGATAAATGACGAAGGGTGAATGCCCAATTCGAGCGTCGAATGCGTCGGTCGTATCACGGGCGTCTCGCCTCATCTTTCGTCACATTTTTTTGTGTCCGCCAGCGAGTATAACATATTGGTGGCATTATCGTTCGATTGATTCAAAGGAGTATTGGCATGGAAGCCAGAGCGAACAAGGTACGAAGGC
>DASRLH010000191.1:0-11032 GCA_035648595.1 Tepidisphaeraceae bacterium | reverse complement strand
GGCGGACCGCGCGGCCCCGGTCATTGGATCGGGGGCCGCGATCGTTGCGCGGGTCGGGGCCGCGGCTTCCGCGGTCGGGGCCGCGCGGTCCGCCTCTATCGCCGCCGCGGTCGTCTCGGGCTTCGTGGCCGCGTTCGTCTTCGTCATCGCCTCGGCCTGCCGGTGCGCCGACCGGATCGGGGTCGCTTTCGCCCAGCTCGCGCATCGCCTGTTTTCTTGACAGTTTGATGCGGCCCTGGTCGTCGATCAGGAGCACCTTGACCTTCACCTGATCGCCCATGTTCACAACGTCGTTCACGTTTTGCACGTACTTGTCGGACAGCTCGCTGACGTGGCACAACCCATCGGTTTCCGGGGCGATCTCGATGAACGCGCCGAATTCCTTGATGCTGACCACGGTGCCGTTGTAAATCTTCCCGATCTTCACCTCGGCCATCATCGCCTCAATGATGTCGCGGCACTTCTCGGCGGCGTCGGCATCGACCGAGGAAATATACACCGTGCCATCGTCCTCGATATCGACGTTGGCGCCGGTCTTTTCCTGAATGGCCTTGATGTTCTTGCCGCCGGGGCCGATCAGTTTTCCGATCTTCTCGGGGTTGATCTTGACGGTGAGCAGGCGCGGGGCCCACTTGCTGATTTCCGCTCGTGGGCCGGCCAATACGGCGGCCATCTTTTGCAAGATCACCAGCCGGGCTTCCTTGGCGCGATGCAGCGTTTCACGGATGGTGGCGTGATCGAGGCCTTCGGTTTTGATGTCGAGCTGGATGGCGGTGATGCCGTCGCGGGTGCCGCAGACTTTGAAATCCATGTCGCCGAAGTGGTCTTCCTCGCCGAGGATGTCGGTGAGCAGGGCCTTCTTGCCGCCTTCCTGCACGAGGCCCACCGAGATGCCGGCGACGGGCTTGGAAATGGGGACGCCGGCGTCCATCAGCGCCAGGCATCCGCCGCAGCTTGAGGCCATCGAGCTGGAGCCGTTGGATTCGAGGATGTCGCTGATGATGCGGACGGTATACGGGAACTTGTCAATCGGCGGCAGCACCGCGATCAGCGAGCGCTCGGCGAGCGCCCCATGCCCGATTTCGCGGCGGCCCGGGCCGCGGATCGGCCGCACTTCGCCCACGCTGTAGCTGGGGAAGTTGTAGTGGAGCATGAACTTTTGGCCGTACTCATCGATGATTCCGTCGATAACCTGCTCATCGGAGGAGGTGCCCAACGTGATCGTACACATGGCTTGTGTTTCGCCCCGGCTGAAAACCGCCGACCCGTGCACGCGCGGCAACACGCCGACTTCGCAGGTAATCGGGCGGATATCGGTGAAGCTGCGCCCATCGGGCCGCACGCCCGACAAAATCGCCTCGCGCGTCGCCTGTTCCTCGACATCGACGAACACGGCGCGAATCTGCTTTTGCTTTTCCTTGGTGGCAAGAATGGCCGCGTAGCTGGCGTTGGGATCGGTGGAGGAAGGCGCCATTTCCTGGATCAGCCCGTCGAGAATGGCCTTGACGGCATCCGAGCGATCCTGCTTGCCGGGCTTGCCCTTCACCTCGCGGATGCGGTCGGCAACCCGCGAGCGGATGGAATTAACGAAGGCGGCGTCCGGCTGCTTAACATTCCCGGTCTTCTCGTGGCCGGCCTTCTTCATCAGCTCCTCGATCATCCCGACGATCTCGCCGATGGCCTTGTGGCCGAACTCGATGGCGTCGGCCACGTCATCTTCCTTGGGCTCGTTTCCGCCCAGCTCGATCATGTTGACGTGATTTTTCGTGCCGGCCACCACCAGATCAAAGTCGGAATATTCCAACTGCTCGACGGTGGGATTCAGCACCAATTTGCCTTCGATCCGCCCAACGCGCACATGGGCGATGGGGGCGATGAAGGGGATGTCGCTGATGGCCAATGCCGCGCTGGCGGCCACGCCGGCGAGGATGTCCGGATCGTTTTCCCGATCAAACGCCAGCGCATTGAGGTGAATCTGCACCTCGTCCATGAATCCCTTGGGAAACAGCGGTCGCAGCGGGCGGTCGATCAGGCGGGCGGTTAGGATTTCTTTGTTGGTGGGCCTTCCCTCGCGTTTCATAAACCCGCCGGGGAATTTACCGGCGGCGGCGCGGCGCTCGCGGTAATCAACTTGCAGCGGGAAGAAGTCGATCCCCTCGCGCGGATTGGCGCGAACGACGGCGGCAAATACCACGGTGTCGCCGTATTGCACGGTGACGGACCCGTCCGCCAACTTCGCCAGGGTGCCGGTCTCTATCGCCAACGTGCGCCCGCCAATTTGGCGCTCAACTCGGATGGATTGCATGAACAATTGTCCTTCGCGGCCTCCAGATGGGAAATCACAAGTAGAAAGGGAATGGGAAAAAGTAAAAAGGAAGGGGTAATGCGGAAGAGGTCAGTTGTCAGTTGTCAGTTGTGGGTGGTCAGTTGTCAGATGTTTGTTGTCCGACGCTTTTGCCGCGGGCGGGGACGATTTGCAACTTTGCTCTTTCGCGCTTTACCGATTCCTTTTTACTTTTTCCTTCCTTCCTTGGGGCGTCAGCGGCAGCCGGAGGCCGGCAGGCTGCACCAGACGAGTCCCCTTGAAACACAAGAGTGCCGAGCCACGCGGCCCGGCACTCACCTTATTCCGTTTATTATTTTCGCAGGCCCAGACGTGCGATCACCTGCAAATATCGCGTTCGATCTTCGCGGGTCAAATACTTAAGAAGCTGATTTCGCCGGCTCACCATCTTCAGCAGCCCGCGGCGCGAGGAGTGATCCTTCTTATGGGCATCAAAATGCCCGCGCAAATCGTTGATCCGCGACGTCAGCAGTGCGATCTGCACTTCCGGAGAACCCGTATCCTTATCATGAACCTTGAAATCACCGACAATCCTGGCTTTCGCCTCTGCGGAAATCGACATCTGAAACACTCTCCTGGGGACACCAGACCCCCAGCCCCTTTGATTCGGGAGCCAAAAGCCGGTCATTACAGGCCCATGCCGCGCACGCGGCAATCGGGAAGAAGTGAGGATAGTGAGCGGCGGGGCATAATTCAAGCTGGCGGGACGATCGTTGGCACGATCAAACGGAAGGGGTAGGAACGACCCACCGCGACCCGACGGCAATTCAGCCTCACAAAATCAAATCAACGTCTTGTGGTAGCGAAGGCGCGCGGCGGTCTGAGGCATTTGCGACGCCTCAAACAACCCGATGAATGGGTCGACCGCCATCGGCGGAATCTTGAGCCTCTCCCGTTGGCCTTTGATGGCCCGACAGTAGCCCGGCGGATCAATATCGAATTGGTAGATCACGAAATCGTCGGGGTGTTGAGCCTCGATTTGAAACTGGGCGAGGTCGGCAGCGGGGAAATGCTTCAAGTTGCTCGTGACAATCACGTCCGCCGATATAGCGATCGCGGCGGCAAGTACGTGCCTATCGTTTGCGTCCGGCAAAACCAATCCCTCAATGAGAGATTCGTAACCGGTCACAAGACAGTCGGGCACGGCGGCGTCCATCAGACGGCGGGTTCGCGCCAGCTTCGCTGGGTCGTGACCCTTCTTCACCAAGGCACGGATCCATTCCTCGTGGATATGATTTGTCCATCGCGCTTTGAAAATATCCGTGGCGGCCATCGTGAGCAGCAGATCCCGGAGATGGGCCGGGTAGAGAACGCAGGCATCGAAGATCGCGGTGAATCTTGCCATGCCGTCAATAGCCCATCTTGCTTTCCTGCGCGTCCGCGGCGAGGTCCGCCAATACTTGAGCGCGGGCCTCGTCGCTCTTTTTCTTATAGGCCGACAGATCGCTGAACAGGACTCGCCGATGGGTGCCAACTTTTCTAAACGGGATTTTCTTTTCGTCAAGCAGCTTGCAGAGAAACGGCCGCGATACGTTCAGTAATTCGGCGGCCTCCTGGGTGGTCAACTCCGCGTGAACGGGAGTGAGCGTGACGGCGTTCCCCGCCGCCATTTCGGTCAGGATGCTTACCAGCGCGGCAACCGCCGACGCCGGCAGGTCCACATGCGCCGCGCCCTTCCCGGCTCTGTCAATGGTGATCCGCAGATTCTTGCGCCTGTACGGCGAGAGAACCCGGCTGGATTCTTTCGCCATTTCCGAATCGCGCCGGGTCGGCGCCAGTAGTTGATTATTTGCTGAGTCCATCATGGGAGCATATGATTCAATCGAAACATACGCAATAAATGAATTAAGCGAAATGGCCGTGTGCCGCCTGACGCGGCGAGTTGCGAAAAATCGGAGAGGGTAGGAATCGAACCTACCTCGACCCGCAAGCGAGCCGACGGCGGTTTTGAAGACCGCGAGGACCACCAGGCACCCATCACTCTCCAGGCTCTGCCGCCCGTTTTCGGGTCGCGCCGCGAGGCTATGGATCGAGACGCAAGGCGTCAAGCCGGCGGGCGGTCGGGCAAATGGGTCGGGCGCGCGCGAAGTTCCAAGACGGGCTTGAATGTTCAAATCGGTGAGGCAGACATTCTTGTCGGCCTCGAATTGGTGAGTGGAGGAGCCCCCCTCCACAAGAACAATGGCCTATTGCCATTGCTTAAGCCCTTCCACAATCGCGAGCATCTGCTCGCGTCTTTTCTCGAAGAGCGCGAAGGTCACAATGATCGCGGTTCCCAAGACAATCCCGGCGACGTACCATATCCACGTCCAATGCAACTGGCTGGAGGCGAACCAAATCATCGTCATCACCGACAGCAGCAGGAACGCACAGCCCAGGTAGAGGAACGGGCGGATGCGGAAACTGATTCCGGCGAAGACGCCGGCGACCGACAAGCCCGCCAGCACCAGCGGCAGCCAGGGGGCGCGATCGACGCCGGCCAGGAAAACGTCCGCCGTCGATGAGACGTAGACCGCCAGCAGGCAGGCGTAACGAATGGCGCGCAGGCTCTGTGGGGACAGGCGCTCGCGATTAAGCTGCGCGGCGGCCAAAACGGAAAGGGCGGCGGGGATAAACCAAAGCTGCGGGTGCCGCAACAGGCCCAGGCTGCTCGATCCCCATAGCACATCCCACAACGCGCCGTTGCCCGCCAGCGCGGCAAGCACGCCGAAGACAAACGAGCGGCGAATCGCGGCGAGAATCGCGTAGAAGGCGCACACGATCAACAGCAACTCGCCGAACGGCACATGGCTCGCCGGTGCAAGCCACCAGCACAACACCGGCAGAAACGGGAGAAATATGCCGGTGCGCTCCAGCGGCTGGGAAAGGATTGCCAGGCTCTGTCGGCGGAATATTTCACCGGCCCCAACGCCCGCGAACGCGATCCCCATGATGATCAGCGGCCAATAGGGACGCAGGAAGCCGGCGAACCATTGGGGCTCGGCCAGCCGCAGGTGTATGAACGCCATCGCCAACAAGGCCTCGGCGGCGTAAACGCACCCCATCCTCTGGCGTTCGGATCGCGGCCGATCGCGCCCGGGATGAAGCGCCATGCGCAACATGACCGCGCACGCGGCCAGCAGGGTCGCCAGAACCCATCCGCCGATCGCATGAAGCGGCGCGGCATAGCCGGCGAAGCGGAGCGCGCCTTCGCAATAGATCGTTGCGAGCAGGGCAATCGCCGCGCCTGCCGCGACGAGGCGCGCCGATGATCGCGCGGCGGCCGCCCATTCCGCGCTCAGGGCCGCCAGCCATCGGGGAAATATCAGGGCGTAAAGGCCGGCGAGAACCGTCATGGCACAGAATGCGATGGCGGCGCGGTGCAGCGGTTCGTGGGGCGCGCCGAACGTCCAGGCCCAGGCGAATATCACGGCGCCGATTGCGAACGCCAGCAGCGAATCGCCCCTTGCTCCCCTGCGTTGGATGCGCCGCGAAAGCAAACCAAGCGACAAGGCTTGGGCGAGGGCGGCCGCCGCGATCATCACGCGGCCCGGGAGCGAAGCGAAGGCGAATGAAGCGAAGCAGCCGGCAACGATTGTTATGGCGGCCAGGGCCGTGTTGATGATCGGAATGCCGCCGGCAACCGGCTTTCCTTTGACCAGCCCCCTGCGTCCCGCCCAGGCGTGGATCGTATCGCCCTGGTTGAACAGCAGGCTGGTGAGCAGCGCGTAGCCGGCGAAGCAGGTGATCAGTACCCAGGGGAGCCAATCCCAAGAGACGCGAATCGCGGCAAACCCAAGCCCGACCAGCGCCAGGCCGATGGCGTACAGTCCGCCGACTGAGTAGCGGGCGCGCGGATCACGCAGGCACATGAACAGCAACGCCCCGGCCGATAGCACGGCCAGCCACGCGAGGGCAGCGCCGGGCGCGGTAGCATCCATCGCGAAACGCGAAAATGCACCGGATACCGAGATGATACCGGCCAGCAATACGGCCCCCAGGGCGGCGACGTGGTGAAACGCGGGCCAGCGCGTATGTCGTGTGTGTTCACTGTGGGCGGGTACGCGCCCAGGCGGCATGGACGCGGCCCTTCGGGCGGCGGCTAAGAGGGGATACGTGTCAGTTGACTGCGAGAGGGGTGCCGGCCCTCGCCGGAAAACCTGTAGCTCCAGCACAAGCCACGCGATGCCCGGCAACGCCAGCGCGATCGTATTGACGCACAGAAAATTGATTGTGCCGTTTCCCGGAAACTGATCGCCGCGCGAGATAAACCACATGGAGGCGGCGAGATTCAGCAAAAGCCCGGCGGCGTACAGGAACGCGGGCCGCATGCCCCAGCACGCACAGGCCACGGACAAAAGCGCAATCGCCAGCGCCGCGCCCATCGACCACCAGGGCGCGCCCGGATCATCGGCCATGGCGCGAACGCCCATCGCCACGACGAGCAGGCCAATGTTAAATGACCAGCGAATCGCGGCGGGCGTGATGGGCTGGCCACCGAAGAAAACAGGCAATCGAAGGGCGGTGGAGGAGGCGCGCTGATAGTTCAGGAGGATCTTTCCATTGGATGGCGGGGGGGTTGTTACGGATTCTTCCGACGCCTGTAGTGCGGCCCCACCGTGGCGCTTGACGAAATACCAGGCGAAAACCAGCACGCCCCACGCGCCTGCGGCATTCGCGCCAAGCATGCCGTGGAAGGCGAGCCAACCGTCGTGCGGTCGGGCACTTTCCAGCGACAGGCCAAGCATCGTCGCTGATGCCATGGCAGCGAAAGCGAGTAACCGTATCGTCAGCCGATCGCGCTGAGCCCTGGCCGAGAGCAGCGCGGCGGAGATTGAAAGCAGCAGCGCGGCCCAACCCCATATGCCGCCGGCGGCCGCGAGCAGCGTGGCGTCATATCCCGGCAAAAACGCGAGGATAGCCGTCGCGGGAATGAGGATCGCCGCGTTCAGCGCCAAGGCAATGCTCAGTTGCGCGAGCAATGGGCGCGGTATCTCATCGGGGACGCGGCCGGATCGGCCATGCCATTGCCTGGCAGCCAGCCAGACGGCTGCGAAACCCGACATGATCATTGCGCTTAGCTGTAGCAGGCGGATGAACTCACGGCCGCCAAGGGCTTGGCCGCCGGCGGTCGCCCAGAGCACATAGCGCACGGTTACGCCGATGCAGAGCACGAGAGAGGAGGCGAAGGCGAAAGCCATGCGCCCGGTACGCCACGCCAAAAAAAGGCCGGCGGCGGCATAGAAAGCGTACACCCACGTCGCCCCATATGGATCGCCGGGCCCGGCGAATCCGATCCAGGACACCAACGTGATACTGACAACCGCGAAAGCTATCCCAGCCGCGCCATAAGCAACGCCGTCGCGCGGCCGGCGGAGACGCTCCAATGCTTCCCGCGCGACAGCCAACAAAAACACGAGCGGCACCAGCGCGGCCCCGCTGGCGCAGGAGAACATGGCGTTGAAAGTGTCCGTTGCGGTGCTGACCCAACTAACATGGCCGGCGACGCGATGGAAACCCAGGAGCCATGCCAGCGCCAGGCAGGGAAGCGCCAGAAAATGCGCGGCGGGGATGTCAAACACAAATGCGATGGCGGTGAGCGCGGCGAAATCGCACAGCGCGACGGGCAGCGTGCCCGCGGGGTCGGGCCATGCGAACACAATTCCGGCCAGCAGGATCGCCGCGCCCGCGATGGCCACCGCCGTGCCGGCGATGCGCAGTTTCCAGAGCCGGCGATTCACGATGCGCCGCCAGAGCAGCAATCCGCAGGTTAGCGCGGGAATGCCGCCCAGGCTTAGAAGCGAGGCGAGGCGACGAAGGGCCAAAGCGGAATCGGGTGCGCGATAAATCAAGAGGCCAAGCGCCAGCACGGCAGCGAAGGATGTCACGCCCAGCAGCAGGAATATGGCGTTGGCTGCCGGCGCGCGGAACGTGCGCCAGCGCCGGGCACGCGCCAGCATCCAGCCGATGACGATCGCGTAACACCCCAGCGGCAGCAGTGCCAACAGGTTGAGGCCAAGCGGAGTTGCCGCGTCGATGTGCCACGCGCCAACCGCCAACGTCGTGGCGGCCAACGCGCTGGCGCCGCCGGCAAGCAATCCCGGCCAGAACGGAGCGACAACCTTCCCCGCGTGCCATAACAAATATGCGAACAGCGCAAACGCAACCGCTTCCGCGCCCAGTGTCAGCGGCCCGGCGGAGAACGCTGCGAACGCCAGGAAATTCAACGGCACCAGCAGCGTCGCGATCAGCAATATCCCCCGGCTGGTCGTCGGCAACTTCCAGCGATGCTCCGTGTAAAGCCCCAACCCAAACAGCGCGCCGGTGACGGCGGTAAATATCGCGAACCGCAGGAAAGGCACCTGGGCGATCCGCGACCAGAAACTGAGAACCAGGGCGACCGAGCACCCGACAATAAGCAAGCCACCCACCAATTCGCCCCAGCGAATGTTGTTCTGCTCCATGAACGCCGCGAGCATTTGCGCCAATGGCCGGCGCGGCGGGGCGGGCGGGACGGCATACGGGGGCGCAAACGGCGCGGATACGGACGGGGGCGCGGGCGAGGTATGAATCCAAGTATCGGCAGCGGCCTCTGGAACTGTTTCATAGGGTTCGTGTTCCGCCGCCTCCACATTCGCTGGCTGCTCAACGGGCGTCGCTGACGATGGATCGTCTAAATACGCCTCGCGCGATTCCTCCAGCGACAAGACCGGCAGCGGCGGCGGGCCGTGCGCGTAATGGCTCGGTCCAGCGCCCAGAAGCGATGCGGTCGCGACTCGCTTTTGCTCGGCGCGCAGAGCCGCCATCACACGGCCATGTGTTTGGGCGTCGATTGCGCCGGACTCGAAAAGCCGTGTCACTTGGACAGTGGCCTGGTTGAGCCCATCCAAAGTACTTGGCGCCGTGGTGAATCCACAGGTGGCGCAGGCGTCGCCGGCAATGAAGCCGGCGTGCCCGCAGTTGGGGCAACGACTCACGGCCGGGTCCGTGCCGCGCCGCCGGGTGCTGACCTTGAAACCCAGAAACCACGCGACCAATACCCACGCGAAATGCCCCGCCGCAATCACTGCCGTCATGGCCAGGGCGACGAATAGCAGTTGGGTCCAATCCATAGGAATGTGAGCAATCCGCCGCCGACGTTAGGCAATCACGCGCTCAAAGACAGCATAGATGAAATCCTGCGTCTGACCCATTGGAGTGGAGTGTGTCTGCGCGATTTCCTTGATGAGGCGAAAGCCCGAGCCCAGCGCGAGAGCAAGTTTGCGGGCGTCGTAGCGTTCGACCGGCAGGCCGCTGCATTTCTCGGGACCGGACAAAGCGAAGGTTCCAATGATCAGGTGTCCGCCGATAACGATGGTTTTATTCGCCAGGAAAACGTACGCCTGGCGATCCCGCGGCGCGGTCAGGAAGTGAAAGACGGCGCGGTCGTGCCAAATATCGAAAGAGCCGAGTTTATCGGCCTGCGTGATATCGGCGGCGATCCAGCGGATGCGATCGCGTGATTTGCCGATCCTTGCTTTGGCGCGATCGAGGGCCGCCGGGGAAATATCCAGGACCGCCACGTCGCAATATCCGCGCTCCAGAAGCCGTCCGGCGAGGACCGACGATCCGCCGCCTATGTCAATGACGCGCGCCTGCGGCGTCGAATACTCCGCGATGAGTTCCAGCGAAAGTTGCGGATCGTCCTCATGCCAGCTCACCTGCGATTCGCTCTGGGTGAGATAGGCGTTTTGCCAATGGTCGCGCGGGATGGTCATGGTTGAAGTGCGCGATTATACCGGACCCAGCGCCTATCGCACGCGGTGGGCGCAAGCCGGTTAAGCCGGGCAATCGGCATTCCGATGAAAGGTGTGCTTACGCTCGCGTCTTTTCGGCCAGGGTGGCCGAACAGGGCCCGACAACGGCCGCCGGTATTCGCCGGCGCGGGCGAATGTGGCTTGAGTGGGATGGAGATCATCATGAAGACGATTGCGAATCTGTTTGCGAAGTTGGTGACCGACGAGCAGGGCGGCGAAGTGCTGGAATATGCGTTGATCGTCGGCCTGATCGTGGTCGCCGCCATCGCGGCCATCACCAGCGTCGGCACCAAGGTGCTGGCCCGCTGGACCTCATTGAACGGCAGCTTGTAAGCCGATTTGTTCAAAAGCCGCCAGGAATGGCGCAAGGCGGGCATGGAGGAGACCGTGAAGGCAGCACTCGCAGCGGCGGCACGCGCGGCCCATCGTCTTGTGTTCGACGATGGCGGCGCGGAAGTGATCGAGTGGGCGCTGATTGCCGGCCTGGTGGTTATTGCCGCCGTCGCAACCGTCGCCGCCTTCGGAACCAAGGTGCTGGCGCGATGGACCTCGGTGGATGGATCGTTCTGAATTTAGCGCACGCGGTCACTTGGGGTAGGATGCGCCCTCAAGCCAAGGACGGGTGAAAATCCGAAATCCGAAACACGAAATCCGAAACAAATTCAAAAGTAGGAAAAGCGGAAAATCCAAAGGGCGCGTCCGAAGGATTCTTGTTTTGATATTTCTTCCTTTGAGTTTTGAGATTGTTTCGGATTTCGTGCTTCGGATTTCGGGTAGAACCGGCGCATGTTGGCAACGAATCACGGCTTTTTCGGCACGAATCGACCCGTGGTACGCCAGAAGTCCGGTCAGCAGCCAAGAAGCGGACTTAAGAGCGCTAACAATGCCGAAAAACACGCTATTTTCTTTGCCA
>DASRLH010000190.1:0-3190 GCA_035648595.1 Tepidisphaeraceae bacterium | reverse complement strand
CGGATAAATGCTGGTATTGCGCAGCATCACCGGCTTGGTCTTCTCCTTCGCGAACTTCGCCATAATGGCCGCCGAGTGAAACTGCCCCATCGCAATCCCGATAATCCGCGTCCCATCGCTGCCCGGCGCGCGGAACGCCGCAAACGCCAGCGTGTCGGCGTCCTGGTCCACCTTCAGGCCGGAGGTCTTCAGCGCCGACTCCAGACGCTTCAGCTCCGGCGGCAGCACCCGGTCCTTCAACTGCATCGCGGCCGGCGAGTTCTGCATCGCCTTGTAGTCCACCACGATGATCTGTTGCACGTCCCGCGGGATCGAGGCCTTCGCGTCGCCACTCAGTTGCGCCGCATGAGCCCACACCGGCGCCATCATCAGGGCCATTGCCGCCACTGCCATTCCCTGCTTCCATATCGTCGAAATCTTCACTGTCATCACCTTTTGCAGTCCCTCACAACGTGCTTCGCAGCACCGTCTTCTATTCTTTCCTGAAACATCCCTCACTGCAAGCACTTTAGGGCCAGTCCAGCGGATGCTTCAACCTGCGTTCCAGCACTTTTCGCTCCGGATCGAACTCAACTGTTTGACGTACCCATTCCGCATTCGCTTCATACGCCTGCTCGGGAATTAACCCGATCAGCTCCCCGCCATCGATCTCCGCCCCATGTTTGCGCCCGAACGCCGCCACCGTCTCGAACACTTTTCCCATCGGCGTTTGCTGAAAATCCGTGATATTCATGCTCACCTGGGCCCGCCCGTTGGCGACCACGCCCATCGCCTTCACGCCCAGCAGGCCGCCATTCGACGCACGAATATCTTTCGCAATCGCCCGCGCCACGCTCACCGGCACGCTGAGTCCCGGCACCGTGCTCACCAGATACACGTTGTAGGCAATCAAAAATTTCCGGGCCCCGACGGCGCTCGCTCCGGCCGTCTTATGCAACTCGGGTCCCCCAACATCCGGTTGCCGCCTCACATCCGTCGCCGAATCCCGCAGCAAGCCCTCAAACTGCCCCCGCCGCACGTCCTCCAGGTTCACCCGATCCGGCCGCGCAGCCGCTGCCTCATAAAAGTACACGGGCACGCCGAAGCGCCGCCAGATCGCCATCCCTGCCTGCCGCGCCAGCATCGCGCACTGCCCCAGCGTGATCCCGCTGCACGGCACAAACGGAATGACATCGGCAGCCCCAATCCTCGGATGCACGCCATTCTGCGTGGTCAAATCGATCAACTCCGCCGCCTTGCCCGCCCCCCGCACGGCGGCCTCAACCACCGCCTCCGGCGCTCCCGCAATCGTCACCACCGAGCGGTTGTGGTCCGGGTCCATCGAAAAGTCCAACAGATGCACGCCGTCCACATGCATCGCGCGCACAATCTCGTGGATATTCCCGGCGTCCGTTCCCTCAGAAAAATTTGGAACGCACTCTACAATTGGCCCATCGTTCATCAGCTTCTCAACTCAATTTCTCTACTTACAATCTGCTTCTTCCTTCGCCGTTGCCCGTTCAACTTTGCGAAACTTTGCTACCTTCGCGCCCTTTGCGTTAAAGCTTTTGCATTTGCCGTTGCTTTGCCCTCTCTACGCTCTACCCTCTACCCTCTATCCACTGTCCTTACTTCCACCAGCTATACCCAACCGAAAACTGCAGACTCAAATTCACCCCCGGATTTTTATCTCCAAGGCTCGCACTGGAAATATGCACCGCATTCGCGGCAAAGTCTATAGACCTTCTGGGTCGCACAAAGTAATGCGCCCCCAAGCCACCCTGCGGCGTAAAGTTCCACACGCTGGTATTCGCCTGGTACCCGGTCTGCGTGGGATCGGCAAAGTTCAAATCCCCCACCGCCGGATACTTATGGTTCGTCCAGATGACCCCGCCGGCACCCTGTATCCACGGCATCCATCTCTGCCCATGCGTCAAATTCCAGCGCAGGATAATCGGCGTGATACTCGCCCCGCTAAACTTCCCGCCCACTGTGTACGGCGCCGAACATTGCGCCGCGCTCGTGACTCCCGGCGGGCAGAGTATCCGCGAAAACTTCGGCGTATACGACTGCCACAGCGGAAAAACCTCCACCCCATACTCAAAATTCCCCTTGAACAGCCCCGTCCCGATCTCCGGCGTCAGCGCCTTCCCCGCATGTCCGCCGACCGTGAAAAAGCTGAAGTCCGTCCGGTCCTGCAACCCCACGCCGCCCTGCACCAGTGCCCCAAAGTTCCACGCATTCGAGTTCGCCACAGCGCTCACTGGAGCCACGTCGGGACGCTGCGCCGCACAAACGCCCGTCGCCACAGAGACCACCAGCATGGCAACCCACTTCAAATCCGAACTCTTCATTCTCACCCTCACAACCGAAAGCCGCCATCGACTGGCGGCTTTCTCTACACTCTACCCTCTACCCACTTCTCTCAAGCCGATACCGTCTCTTCATCCATATCGAAGTTCGAGTACACGTTCTGCGTATCGTCCAGGTTGTCGATCACATCCAGCAGCCTCAGCATCGCCGCGGCCGGTGCTCCTTCGAGCTTGGTATACGTTGACGCGATCATGGTCACTTCCGCGTGTTCCGGCGTAATCTTCGCAGCCTTCAGCGCTTCCGTGACCGCCTCATAATCCCTAGGCGAAGTAATGATTTCCCAGTTTTCGCCCTCGTCGCTCAGGTCTTCCGCACCGGCATCGAGCACGATCTCCGTCAGTTTGTCCTCGTCCACGCTCTTCGCGACGACGATGACGCCCTTCTTCGTAAACATATGCGAAACCGACCCGGGCGCACCCAGATTCCCGCCGTTCTTCGTAAACGTATGCCGAATCTCGCTCGCCGCGCGGTTCTTATTGTCCGTCAGCACGTCGACGAGAATTGCCACGCCACCCGGACCGTAGCCCTCGTACGTCATTTCTTCGTAGCTGGCACCCTCAAGCTCGCCCGTACCCTTCTGGATGGCGCGCTTGATGTTGTCCTGGGGCATGTTCTCGGCCTTGGCCGCCGCGATCGCACCGCGCAGCCGCGGGTTGCCGTCGGGATCGCCTCCGCCGCCCTTCGCGGCGATGGTGATTTCCTTGATCAGGCGTGTGAAAATCTTGCCGCGCTTGGCATCCAGCGCGCCCTTCTTATGCTTAATTGTCGCCCATTTTGAGTGGCCGGACATCCATGAACCCCTATGCTCAATACCGCAGCTTGAAATCGTCTCCGCACG
>DASRLH010000189.1:0-9908 GCA_035648595.1 Tepidisphaeraceae bacterium | reverse complement strand
GGCAGGTTCGATGCGCTTTATCATGTTGCCGGCGGGAGCGGGCGGGCAAAGGGGGATGGGGCGCTGCATGAGATTTCCGACGGCGGGTGGGACTTCACGCTCGATCTGAATCTCAAGAGCACTTTTTATTCCAACCGGGCCGCCGTCCGGCAATTCCAAAAACAGAAGACCGGCGGCAGCGTGTTGAACATGGCGTCGGTGCTGGCGTTTTCTCCATCGCCCAGGTTCTTTTCGACACATGCCTACGCAGCGGCGAAGGAAGGGATCATCGGCTTAACCCGGTCGGCGGCGGCGCATTACGCGGCGCACAATATTCGCTTTAACGCCATCGCGCCGGGGCTGGTGGATACGCCGATGGCACGACGGGCGGCGGCGGATGAAGCGATCCGCAAGTTTATCGCAACCAAGCAGCCGTTGGATGGCGGGCGGATGGGGCGGGTGGAGGATCTCGATGCCGCCGTCGTGTTTTTTCTGTCCAGCCAATCACGGTTCGTCACTGGCCAGGTGCTCGCCGTGGATGGAGGATGGAGTTTGAGCGATGGGCAGATTCCCGCGGATGGCGTGGCGGGCGAGAATCCGTCTTCGACCCGGAGGCTCAGACCCGAAGGGAAACTCGAAATCCCAAACAAGATCGAAAGCAAGAAAGCGGAAGCCGGATGATCGGCCACGCGAGCGCAAAGTGGCGTTGCGTCGAATCGAATGCGCCCCGTGGTTGTCGTGTCGACTCACAAGGATTTGCAACATGCCCTACGCGGGATTGGACATTACCGGCAAGGTCTGCCTCGTAACCGGCGGCACCAGCGGCATCGGGCGCGCCATTGCGCTGGGGTTCGCCCAGGCGGGCGCGAAGGTGATTGCCGGTTCCACCAATCCGCAAAAGGTGTCGGCCATCAAGGCCGAGCTGGGGGCGGGCAACGATGCCGTCACGCTGGATGTGAGCGACGCGGCGAGCGTGCGCGATGCCGTGGCTCGGGTTGTGAAAAAATATGGCCGGCTGGATGCGGTCGTGAACGCGGCGGGGGTTATCAAGAAGGTGCCATCCCTCGAAATGGAGCCCTCGGAGTTTGAGCGCATCGTCCGTGTCAACCTTGTCGGCAACTTCATCGTCGCCCAGGCTGCCGGGCGAGTGATGAAGGAGCAGCCACCCGATCACAAAGGCCTGCGCGGCTGCATCGTCAACATCGCCTCGCTGAACAGCTTCATCTCTCTCTCGGAAGTGCTGGCCTACGCCTGCTCGAAGAGCGGCGTGATGGGCCTGACGCGCGGCCTGGCCAACGAGTGGGCGCAATACGGCATCCGTGTCAACGCCATCGCTCCCGGCGTCTTCCCGACCGACCTCAATCGCCCGCTCATTGAAGGCACCGCCCGCGGCGCCTGGCTAAAGCAGCACACACCCATGGCCCGCTTCGGCGACGCCGATGAAATCGCCGGCGCCGCCATCTATCTCATCAGCGATTCAGCCAGCTATACAACTGGGGAAACCATTGTGATTGATGGGGGGTTTTTGGCGCGGGGAGTTTGAGGAGAGATCAGTGCCGAGTACTGAGAGCCGACCGCGTTTCGCTGAAGCGAACCCTACGAGCTGTGTGCTCAGAGTTGAGAGGTGTAAGAGGAAGGGTGGAAGAGGGGCAAGAAATCAAGTGGCGCGCGCTGGCGTCCACGCCGGGTAGAGCGGCGCGCGGCGGGTTAGGATAGACGAACCCGCGCCGTCGCCGCGCAGCCCCTGGTTTGGGTGCGCGGTTCGGATATAGACGGAGATGGGAGATTCTGGACAGACGGCGCAACGTATCACGGGCATCTCGCCCGTGCGGATCGCTTTCGGACGTTTTGGGAGTTCTCGAATGCCGTTATTCCGCCGAATCGTCTCGCTCATTTGCCCGATCCTGCTTCTCGTTCCCGTTGCCCGCGCCGAGGATTGGACGCCGCTGCCGCGCCATCTTCCGCCGCCGGGGATTCAGCTTGACGATGCGCAGCGAAATGAGATCGAATCGGCGTTATCGAAACTCACCGCGCGTCTCAAGACCTTCTCCATCCGAGCCGAAAACGCCGACCTTCTGCCCGATGCCCGGATTTATGAAAAAGCCGTGCGATTCGCGCTGCTGGACGACGAGTTTTACAGCCCCAAAGACGCCGCCGTCGCCTTAGCCGAGATTGCGGAAGCCAACAAACGGCTCGATTATCTGGAACACGGCCAGCATCCCTGGGCCACGCAGCACGGCCTGCTCGTGCGCGGCTACCAATCCGCCATTGACGGCTCGGCTCAGCCCTACGGCCTTGAGATTCCGCAAGGCCTCGATTTATCCAAGCCCGTTCCCCTGTACGTCTGGCTGCACGGGCGGGGCGATAAGGAAACCGATCTGCATTTCATCCGCGGCCGCGAAACGCATAAGGGACAGATTCAGCCCAGGGGCGCGATTGTTCTGCATCCGTTTGGCCGACAGTGCGTGGGATTTAAGTTTGCCGGAGAAATCGACGTGTTTGAAGCGATCGCTTCAGTCCAGCGGCGTTACAAGATCGATCCCGATCGCGTGGTGCTGATGGGCTTCTCAATGGGCGGGGCCGGCGCCTGGCACATCGGCGCGCACTACGCCGACGACTTCGCGGCGGTGCATGCCGGGGCGGGATTCGTCGATGTGGCGCAATATCAGCACCTCAAGCCCGCGCAATACCCGGCGTGGTACGAGCAGAAGCTTTGGGGAATGTATGATGTGCCGGACTACGCGCGGAATTTGTTCAACGTGCCGACCGTAGCCTACGGCGGCGAGATCGATCCGCAGCGCGCCAGCAGCGCGATCATGGCCCAGGCGTTTGCCGATCAGGGGCACACGCTGGTGCGGATTGTGGGGCCCAGGATGCCGCACCGATACGACCCGGCATCGCTCGCCCAGATCATACGTCTCATGGATGATGCCGTGAAAAAGGGCCGCGATCGTTTTCCAAAACAGCTTTCGCTGCAAACACGAACATTGCGCTACAACCACATTTTCTGGGCGTCGCTGACGGGCCTGAAAGAACATTGGCGGGACAGCCGGCTCGATGCCCAGGCGCCCGATGATTCGCACATCATCGTCACCACGCGCAATGCCCGGGGGCTTTCGTTGCGAAGTCCCTGGCCAGACGCGGCCGGCGACGCGGATCGTGAAATTCAGATTCGAATCGACGGCTCGCCGATCTCCGTGCGCCTGGATCGACTGCGGCTCGGCCACGCCCGCTTCGTTAACTCGACAGCGGGATGGGGCCTGGACAATTCGGTCTCAGCACTCAGCACTCAGCACTCAAATCTCGCGCAAGGCCCAATGCGCACCACGCTCCACAAGATCCATGGCCTGCAAGGGCCAATCGACGACGCCTTCATGGAGCCTTTTCTGGTGGTAACGCCCGGCGGCCGTTGCGCCAGCGCCGCGGCGCAAAAGTGGATGGATTTCGAGTTGAAGCATTTCCAGGACCGCTGGCGGCAACTCTTCCGCGGCGATCTGCCCATGAAGAAGGACACGGACGTAACGCCCGATGACATCCGGCGATTCAACCTGATCCTCTGGGGCGACGGCAACGCGAATCGGCTGATCGGACAGGTGATGAACAAACTGCCCATCCGCTGGTCCGCCGGGCGGATCACCGTCGGCACAAAGCAATTTGATGCCGCCACCCATCTGCCGCTTGCGATTTACCCAAACCCGCTCAATCCGCAAAAATACATCGTTCTCAACAGCGGTTTCACGTTCCGCGAAGACAGCGACAAGACCAATTCCCTGCAAAACCCCAAACTGCCCGATTGGGCGATCATCGACATAACGGCGGCCCCCGGCGCCCATTATCCGGGAAAGGTTGAGGAGGCCGGTTTTTTCGATGAGGGCTGGAAGTTGATGCCTTTTGGCGAGGTGCCCGCCGGGCAGCGTTGAAATCGCGGAGCTGTGCGATTCAACCGATTGTATACAATTGGTCACAATGAGCGTGCTCGAACATGTTCCCCGCGAGATCCGGCCCCCCATCGGTCCCGGCGTTGGCGTGCGCCTGCATCGATTCACCGTGGATGAATATCATCGCATGGCCGAGAAGGGCGTTTTTCACGAGGACGATCCGATCGAGTTATTAAGCGGACATCTGTTCATCAAGCTGGATCATGGCCCGCCGTATGAGGTGCCGCTGGGGATTCCGCCCGAGGACATCGCGGGGCCGGACGTGCCGCCGTACCCGCAGCGCAAGTTCACCGTGCGCGAGTATCATCGGCTGATGGATTCGGGGGCGCTGCATCCGGCACTTCGCACGGAATTAGTGGAAGGATGGGTGGTGGATAAAATGACCCGTCATGCACGGCATGATTCGACGCTCCAACTCGCGGCGGATGTGTTACAACGCCGCACCGGCCCCTCATGGCGATTGCGTCAACAGTCGGCAATAACGATGGACGATGGCGAACCCGAGCCGGACCTGGTGATTGTCCCTGGCCCTGTTTTGCGGTTCCGGCATGCACACCCGCGACCCTTCGATGTGGTCTTGTTAATCGAAGTGTCCGATAGCACCCTCGCGTACGATCGAGGCAGTAAATGCCGTGACTACGCGCGCAACGGAATCGCCCGGTATTGGGTTCTGAATGTCGTAGGCGGCAAGGTGGAAGTTTACGAGGATCCAACCGGCCCAAATGAATCGCCATCGTACCTTACGATCCGCAGCTACGGGGCGGGCGAAGCGGTCCCGCTCATTTTGCGGGATCAGACTTTTGAGTCGATCCCAGTGAACGAGCTTCTCGCACCCGAAGAATGAGCGTTGAACCCATCATGCCCCTCACTTACATCGTCCCCCCCACTCTCCACAACGACCTTGTCCGTGCCGCCTACCGCCATCGCGGCTTTACCGCGGACGAAGCCCAGGCCGCGGCGAAAAACGCGGAGTCGGCGTCGCGGCATGGGATCAAGACGCACAATGCCATCAAGGCGCTGCATCTGGATGCGCATCTGGGATCAAAGGCCGGCGGGTGCAAGCCGGGGGCGGTTATCGAGAAACTGCCGAGCCGATACAAGGCTGTGGCGCGGTGGAATGCCAATCGCAAACTGGGGCAGGCGGTGGCGCTGCAGGCGATGGATGAGGCGATGCGGCTGGCCGACGAATTTGGCATCGGGGCGGTCGCGGTGGACAACGCGTTTCATTATTTGTGGGGCGGCGGGTACGTGATCGACGCGGCGAAGAAGGGCTATATCGCCTATACCAACTGCACCGCCGCGCTGGCCGAGGTGGTGCCGTTTGGGGGCAAGTTTCCGAGCCTGGGCACCAATCCGCATTCGTGGGGATTCCCGACCACCGACGCCATCGGATTCCCTATTTGCATCGACTGGGCCACCAGCGTGGTGGCGATGGGCCGGGTGCAGCAATTTGTCCGCGAGGGCAAATCGCTGCCGACGGGTTGCGGCGTAGATAAAGACGGCAACGAAACCTGCGACCCAACCAAAGTCTTCGCGCTGATGCCGTTTGGCCAGCACAAAGGGTACGGCCTGTCGCTGATCGACGAATTGGTCGCAGCCTACATCGGCGGCTCGCTGCCCACCCTGCGCAGCCGATGGGGCAGCGGGCCGGCGGATGAGAAACGTACGCCAGCCTTCTTCTTCCAGTGCATCAAGCCTGATGCGCTCGCGTGCGGATTCGCCTTGGGCCGCGATCAGCATCAAAACGTCAAAGCGGTGCTCCAGGACATTCGCGGCCACGGCAACGAAGCCGTCTTGCTGCCCGGCGAGCCCGAGGCCAGGGCGGCAACCCTCAGCGACAAACTCGGCGGTCTATTGTTCACGGCCGCCGAGATCGGTGCCTTCGAGCAGATCGCCGCCGAGGCGGGAAGCCAATTCGATCGGGCCGCGTTTCGGACGATCGAGATTTGAGTGTCGCAGCCGCACGGAGTGCCTTCGTGTTTAATCCAGAATTTTCCGGGGTTCAATCGGCGCAAAAAAGAGCCGCGGATGGGGTGGTCCGCGGCTGAGGGCTCTCAACTTGGGGGATTCGTCCGGAGGGGAGGCCGGACGGTTGAGAGAGAAGTTTAATGTCGGGGGTTGAAGAAGGAGGGGGGGAACCTTCTTCGGGGAATACCCCCGACAAAAAAAGCTCCGACGGTATTCCCGGCGGAGCCTTCGTGGCTCGTATCATTATCCATCGCCTGACACCCTCGGCAAGTAAATGGATTCAAGACTGCTGGATCATAGGGGGATTTGGCGCGAATTCAAGGAAAAATTTTTGAGATGGTGCACAATATTTGTGAATATGGGGTTTTCCTCGGGAATTCCGATGAAAAATGTAGGAAAATTTCGTGCAGTTCACCTGTGGAGGTGATGTGTGGTTCGGGGGAACACTCATGTCGCAGGGGTCGCATGGTCACTAAAGTGACCACGCGAGGCTTGAAGTCAGTGATGCCCACCACCTCCACCACCGGAGTGTCCACCTCCACCGAAGGAATGGCCCCCACCTCCACCACCGCCTACACCGAATGCGGAATGCATGGCGCCAAGGGAGCGGCTGGCGCCGAAGCTGGAGCGGGCGCTGGAGAAGCTGTGTCCGACGTAGGATTGCGAGCGGTAGGGGGCGGGGCGGGACGCGAAGGAAGAGGAGCGGAACGCGGGGTGCGAACTGCCCAAGCTCCGGGAGGCGCTGAAGGAATTATACGCATAATGGCCCGACGTGGCCCGATTGAGGGCCGCGCCCGAGGCGATGTTGGAGGATCCCAAGCTGGTGCGGGCCTGGCGGTTGGCGAATCCGCCGGTCACGCCACGATTGGCGAAACCGCCATTGGATCGGCCGTTGGCGGAGCCATGGAAATCGGCGCGGCCACCGCCGAAATTGCGATTGCCACGGTCGGCATCCCAATGGTCGTGGTCGAAGTCGCCGTGATGCCAGTTCCCATCGCGCCATCCGCCGCCGGCAAAATAGCCCAGACCCAGTCCGAAACCGAATCCCGAGTCATAGAAGGGAGAATATCCCAGCCCAAATCCATATCCAAACCCGCAGTAGGGCGCCACATAAGCCGGCGCGACGTAATCCGAGTAGGGGTAATAGACCGGCTGCGAATAGACGTACGCATTGGGATCGGCCCCGTAAACCACTTGCGGCTCGGGGGCGGCGTACGAATTATAGTAGACATTGGTCGGCGCGGGGCCGGCGTCCGTTCGCACGCCAGTCGATTCATCTGGCGCCGGCTGATAGGCGGGCGCGGACGAACCGTACGTTATCGGCGCCGGATCGTACGCCGACGCAGGCGGCTGATACGCGGCGGCCGGTTGTTGATTCACCGATCCGGGGGGCATTGACGCGGGGCCTTGTTGCCCCCGGGCCGCCTGATTCACGGCGGCGGGAAATGCACCTGGAATCACCCGGCTCTTCACCTGCATCGCCAGCGAATCCTCCATGCCAAAGATTTGCGAGGGCTCGCCAGTGGCTTTCAGCCCCGTAATGGGCTTGCCCGTTTGCACATCAAGCACCTGCCCGGTGATGCGCAATTGCTGCCCGGATGAAGCGAACCCGCCCGCCACGACAAATCGCGCGCCGTTCTGGCGGGCCAAGTTAAGGGCGGCCTCCACGCTGGGGGCGATCTGCTGGCCGCTGACGACGCGGTCGGGTGCCGACACCGTCAGGTCGGCCACGAGGCTTTCCTGGATCGACTTGCCCATCCATGCGGAGGCGTCGTTGGGATTGAGCGCCATGAATGGCAGCACCAGTATTTTCCCATTGACGCCCTGGGTCGCGGCCACGCCGTCCCCCGCGGCCGGCAACGTCGCCGACGCCGGGGGCGCGATGACGGTTTGGGCCAGGGAAACCATGGGGATCAAGGCGGGGATCGCCCCAGCCAGCAGACACGTACGGATTCGATTTGATGTTCGCATACCGACACCTCGGTTCTAACAGATAGTATAGACACGTTGCCAAGCGAAAGGTAAGTCGAAATGCGCGGGCAAATTCGGGTGCGTTACCTGATAATTGAATCCTTTGGAGCGAGTTTTGATCTCGACTGGACAGGGATATAGTGGCAACGATCCGAATTGAAACGTGCTGGCGCTGACTCGAATGGCGTTCAAAACGGATTCGCCTGGATGTAATCCGTATTCCCATTCAGGAAGTTGACGAGATTATTCGCCGCCCGAAGTCCCTGACGTTGGACGCTTTCAAACGTGCGGCTGGCGACGTGGGGGGTGAGGAGGATGTTGTCGATGTCCTGGAAGATGTGCGGGGATTTCATCGGCTCGGTTTCGAGCACGTCGGCGCCGTAGCCGAAGAGTTTGCCGGACTTGCAGGCGGCGGCCACGTCGGCTTCGTTGACGCACCCGCCCCGGGCGGTGTTGATGAGGATGGCGCCTTCTTTCATGAGCGCCAGGCGGTCGGCGTTGATGAAGCGGCGCGTGTCGGGGGTGAGGTTGAAGTGCAGCGAGACAACATCGGCCTGCCGGAGCACGTCCTCGCGCGTGGACAGGCGCGTGAGGTTGTAGTGTTTGGCGAAATCATCGTCCCAATGGTTGCCATGGCCGATGCAATTCATGCCGAAGCAGGCGGCGCGCTTGACCACTTCCTTTCCCACCCGTCCCAGGCCCAGCACGCCCAGCGTCTTGCCGAACAGTTCGTGGCCGGTTTGGCGTTTCCACTGGCCGGATTTGGTGGCTCGCAAGTGGAACCAGAAGTTTTTGGCAACGGCGATCATCAGGCCAAAGGCGTGTTCGGCGACGGTGGTTTCATTCACGCCGGGCGTGAAGAGAACGGGCAGGCGCTTGCTGGTGGCGTACTTCACGTCGATTGAATCCAGGCCGATGCCGTACTTGGCGATGACGCGCAGTTTGGGCAGGCCGGCGTCGATCACCTTCGCGGTGATTTGGTCGTCGCCGTTGAGGAGGCCGTCGAAGCCGTTGTGGGTTTTGATGAGGTCGAGCAGTTGTTGCTCGGACAGAGGGCCGCGTGCGGGGATGATCTTGAAGCCGGATTGGGTGAGGACGTCGTGATGCGCGCCGGGGGTGTCCTGGAAGCTGGTGGTGGTGAGGAGGATTTGCATAGGGGAGTGTACGTGCATGGTCACTGAAGTGACCACGCCAGGAGAGGGATCGGGTTAAAATGCGAAAGCCCCTCTCCCGTGCGGCGTCCGCGCGGGGAGAGGACTATCCCAATTCCGAAGCCCGAATACCCGAAATCCGAACGAATGAATTCGGATTTCGGGGATTCGGAATTCCGTTGTCTTTCGAGGGAATTACTTTCCGTTGCTGGCGCCGGTACCACTCTGATCGGTTCCGGAGTTGCCGGCGGTTTTGGACTTGGTGGGGACTTTGGACAGGGCGACGATCTTGGTGGCTACGCCGCTTTCCTCGGTGATTTCGAGATAGGTGTCCGCCTTAAGGTCGGCAAGCTTGATTTCCTTCTGGTCGAAGGTGAGTTTGGTCTTGTCATCGACCGTGACGGTGCGCTCCTTGCCGGTGCCTTTGGCGCCGGCCTTGTAGGTGAGGGTGGTGCCATCGACTTTCACGAAATGGCCCTTGTGATGCTTGGGCTTGGCCGATGGGGCTGCCTTGGCGGTGCCGACAAATCCGACGAACGCGACCATGGCGAGGAGGGCGAGCATGTGCTTGAGCATGGGGACTTTCCTGTGAAGAAATGTTGTGTGCCGAAGAAAATCGGCTCGCGCCGTTGCGAACCGGCTCCTACGGCTAATCCGTGTCTATATAACGGAAATCCGCCGGGTTTGTTGTCGCGAGCCTTATTTCTCAACAGGTTTGGAGTCGTGGGCAGGGGAAATTGGCTAAACTGCAACGATTCGGTAATGCCGTTCGGCTCGCCGGTTGCTTTATTATATGCTGGGCACGAGTATGGGGTTCAGGCGCGAGGTGGTTGCACGGGCCCCAGGCGCCAGCGCCTTGGAAGGGGGCGAATAGCGCGCAGCATCAAAGCGGAGTGACCCG
>DASRLH010000188.1:0-10803 GCA_035648595.1 Tepidisphaeraceae bacterium | reverse complement strand
CAACCCTCCCCCGGAGTACCGGGAGAGGGAGAAGAGCGTGTCCGCGCAACAACAACCGGACGACGACGAGGGGGCGTATTCATCAGACGCCTCGCAACCCCGCTCATTCCGCCGACGCCAGGTTCTCGCCGGTGAATTGATAATTTGGCAGATTCCCCGGCGTCTCCTGCGAAACCACCGCCACCGTTCGGCCATCATTGGCTTTTGCCAGCGTGAGCGGCGTGAGCGAATAGAACTGGCTGTGCGGGAACATGCCCGCCAGTTGCAGGTTCTCGCGCTTCAGGTAAACGTGAAACTGATATTTCCCGACTTTCACCGTTCCATTGGGCGCGTCGCAGGTGAGGTAAACCTGGCGGGCGCCGGTCAGTTGAGACACCAGGAAAAACGTGGCCTGCGGATTCGCCGCTTTGATCTCCGCCATCTTCCCGGCCAGTTCCGGGTGCGAGAAGGCAAACAACGCCGGCGCGCGTAGCCCGAACTGCGAGGGCGATTGCACATGCAGCGTGGCCTGATCGCGCACTTTCGCCTGGGCCTGGGCTTTCACAGGCGACGGCACCCAATCGGTGTAGCTTAATTCAAAGGGCGCGGTGAACGGCTCGGCCGAGTCAGGCCGCGGCTTGGGGGCGGCAACGTCGTATGCGCCGACCGATGCCGAAAGGGCGACATAGCCGCGGCCCGTCGATGAATCGAGCACCACCAGCTCGCCGAGCTCAAAGCCGGCGCTATTGACCAGGCCCTCGTGCGTTTGATAGCCCGCCATCGCCACATCGGCAGGCGCAACCACGACGTTTCGCGTGGAGCATCCAAAACTCAGGCCGGCAAGGGCGAGCACGCAAGACAATTGCAAGACTTTTCGCATGACCAATCCTCCTGTGTGTAAGCGTTGAGCGCCGTCAATCCAGCCGCGTCATCATGGGAAAGCGGGCAAACCACCGCGACTCTGCCGATGGCGGGCAATGGGTCGGCGCTGCCCATCGAATCGACGCGGGGAAATCGCACCTGAACCGGAATTTCGGACGTGAAACGCGGCGGCGGCGTTTTTATCGGACGCCGCGCCCGCGCCGATGGACCTAAAACGCAAAAAACAAAACATGGGGCAAAACGAGATTATCGTGCAGGCAGGCCATCCTTACCGGACCGGCAGGATCGTAACGGTCGGTATTCACCACGAATCCGTGGAGGCACTGGCCGCAAGATGCGCCCACAACCCAAGGGACGGCTGAAAATCCGAAATCCGAAGCACGAAATCCGAAACAAATCCAAAAGCAGGAAATGCGGAAAATTCAAAGGGCGCTTCCGTGGACGCCCGATGACCGCGGAAAAGTCTTGCGGTGCCAGCAAGATCTCGCGGAATATTTGCGAAGTCTTGTTTTGAGTTTTCCTGTTTTGGATTTTAGATTTGTTTCGGATTTCGTGCTTCGGATTTCGGATTTTTTGGTACCTCTTCGTGACTTCTGTTATTTTCGGCTTAGCCCACCGGCGCGTAAACGTTAAGCGCCCCGGGTCGAATCCGGTAATTCAGCGGCGGCTGGAGCCGAAGCACTTCGCCATCGCAGGCGACGCGCAGGGAGGACTTGTGCGTGTCGATGCGCATTGTCTTGAGGCTCAGCACCTCGAAATCCTTCGCCTGGTTGAGGCGCCCGAACAGCGCGCGGGCCATCAGCGCCAGCAGGCCAAAGCGGCCGGGGCGATTGGCGAAGTAGACGCTGAGTTCTCCGCCATCCAGCCTGTGCCGCGAGCCCAGCGACAGCAGGCTGATGTCATAACGGTTGTTTCCGATGAACACGAACGGCGTGGTGCGATGGAAGGCGCGCTGACCGGTCTCCAGCACCACGCGCACCACCGGATAGCGATGGAACATGGCGATGATCGCCAGGCCCATGGCCAGCCATTTCCCCCGGCCCAGCCGCTGGCATTGCTCATTGCGGCGGGTGACGATCTGGGGATATAGGCCGATGGACGAATTGTTCACGAAACAACGGCCATTGACTTCCCCCACATCCACGGGCCTGACGCGCCCGGCGGCAATCACGCGGACCGCCCGTTCCAATTCGAGCGGCAGACCCAGATCCTTCGCGAAGTGATTGAGCGTGCCCAATGGAAGCACGCCCATCGGCATTGAAGTGCCGGCCAGCGCCCCGGCCACCGCGCTGATGGTTCCATCTCCGCCGGCGGCAACGACCGCGTCAACGCCGCTCTGCGCTGCCATTCGTGCCGACGCGGCAAGTTCATCCCCGCGCACGGCGCGAACTTCGGCGGCCAATCCGGAGGCCCGGAACGCCTGTTCGATATGTTCGATTTGTGCAGTGAGACCCATCCCCGCCGCGAAATTGCACAGCACCAGGGCCCGCATATCAGTGGCTTGCCGGATCAGCCTGCCGTTGGGTAAAGCCGCTCGGGTGATACCCCGCGGAAGTGACGGCCTCCATCAATTGAGTGACATTGATCGCATCGCGCGTATAGAGCACGGAAGCCTGTCCGCTGTTGAAATCCACTTCTACTTCATGCACCCCTGGAAGTTGCGACAGTGCCTTTTGGATGGTTCGCTCACACTTGTGACAGTGCATTCCTTCGATGCGAATCAACGCCAGTTGGTCGCGCCCGATGTCTGCCGACATACCCTGACCTCCGTCGTCCCTTTTTCCGCGTATTCAGGATACGCTTCAATTCATTGGGGGACAAGGATGATTCGTTGCGGTTCCTGGTATGGGGCGTGGCCGGAAATAGTGGCACGGCCGTCTCGCCCGTGTGGGCGTGCGAGCCGCTACAGGTTTGGTGAAGTAAGGCAGGCGACAAGGTCCCAACGATCCAGTGTTTGATCGCGTTTCACCGTGCCCACGCGGTTGCATCGGCGTACAATCAGCCCGCAACTGGCGGACGCCTTGGCGGGCCCTGGAGGAAGGAACAGAGGGATGAAGGAACTCGACGGACTCGATAACAGCAGCATCGAACAATCCCAGGAGTCGGCACAGGCGCCGACGGTGGTAAGCCGGGAGGACTTGAGCGAAGTCCATCGGATGGCCGCCGATCTGGTCACCGACCTGCAGTCGGTCCCCGACGGCGATCTGGTCGGGGAAATCTTCGCCACCGCGATGAAGCTCCTCCGTGATCGCACCAATCGCGGCGACATCAAGTTGATCGATAAATCCGTCAAGGAACTGCGCTATGCGCTGAAGATTTTCGCGCCGTATCGTGATATCCGCAAAGTGAGCATATTCGGCTCGGCGCGCACGCCCGAATCGCATGGGGATTACCAGCAGGCGGCCCACTTCGCCAAGGCCATGGCTGCCGCCGGCTGGATGGTCATTACCGGCGCGGGCGGAGGGATCATGGCCGCCGGCCACGGCGGCGCGGGGGCCAAACCTTCCTTTGGTCTGGCCATCCGCCTGCCTTTCGAGCAACTCACCAACCCGTTCATCGCCAACGATCCCAAGCTGATCAACTTCCGATACTTCTTCACGCGCAAGCTGATGTTCGTCCGTTCGAGCCACGCCATCGTCTGCCTGCCCGGCGGATTTGGCACGATGGACGAAGGCTTTGAAGTGCTTACGCTCGTGCAGACGGGCAAATCCGTGCCTGTCCCCATTGTTTTCATCGACTCGCCGGGCGGCGATTATTGGAGTACCTGGCAGGAGTACATCGAGAAGCAGTTGCTGAGCCGGGGCCTGATCAGCCCCAGCGATCTGCGGCTTTATAAAATCACCGATAACGTGGATCACGCGGTACACGAAATTCGGCATTTCTACGATAACTATCACAGCCTGCGCTACGTTCGCGATGATCTGGTCATGCGACTGCAACGGCGTCCAACTGAAGCGCAACTGGCGGAAATTAGCCGGAGTTTTTCCGACATTAAGATTCGCGGCCCCTTCAAGGCCACGGGCCCGCTGCCCGCGGAAGTCGATGAGCCAAGCCTGGCGCATCTGGCCCGCCTGGTGTTCGCGTTTAACCGCCGGGACCATGGCCGGCTGCGCATGCTCATCGATTATCTCAATGATCTTCCCGAGTCGTAATCAAGGAGACGTGTACGAGATGGATCTGATTCCCAATCCCAACCGCAAACTGAGCCTGGCCGACATTTTGAATCCGGGGAACCCCGACGCGCCCACCGCGCCCGCCGGCCCGCCCAAACGCCGGCTCACGATGGCCGAGATGCTCCAGGAATCACCGCTGACCGGCAGCCCGGTTCCGTTGGTTGAAGCCGTTGAGCGCGCCCGGCCCACGGGGGAAGCCGCACCCGAGCCACAAGAATCGCCCCAGCGCCGGCCCGAGCCCCGATCCGGCGAGAATCGCTATAACCTCTACGCAAAAGTGGCCGGCAAATGGGTATGGCAATGCGACTGCCTCGCCGCGGATCATTCCCAGGCCCTGCAACAGATGATCACCAGCCTAAAACCCGAACACGCCGGTATGCCCATCCGCCTGGAGCAGGATGAGGCGTGAGCCTGGCCGGAAACGCCAATTTCGGATCAAGCCCCTCTTCGGCGGCAGCGAAAGAGGATTTGCGCAGAGAGCGCAGAGTCTCAAAGACGCGGAGTGGCATTCAACATTTCAGAACATAGCCGATCGATGATGAATGTTGGATCGTTGCTTAAGGAATCGCGCGGACTGATTCTCCACACCTTTGCGCCTTTGCGCCTTCGCGCCTTTGCGCAAGTCTTCACCCAATGGCGTCTAGTCCCGCGGATCGTAATGCCGGGGATCCTGCGAGTAGATTCGGTCCACGAACTCGGCATGCCCGTCGCACAGGGCGACGTTTCCGCGCGCGTGCACATCCTGCCGGGAGCGGTCGTGAATGGTGGAGACGAAGTTTTCGTATATGGCGCCGACCAACATGGGATCCCAATTGCCGTCATCGAGCGATTTGATGTCCTCGTCAACCACCAAGATTTTCTCGACCGGGCTGTGAATTCCAATGGTCCGCACCGGGGGGACGAATGGCCCGTTGCTGCTACACAGGAAGTTAAATGTGTAGCTATAGAGATAATCGCTGCTGCCGAGGTGGCGTAGCCGGGTCTGGACATCGTCAGACGGGCACCGCAAAACGGCCGGCTGAAATCCGCCGATGTAATGCGCGATCGGCGAGCGTCTGATATCCCGGGAGGACTGCCACCAGATCCAATCCTCGGGCGGCCAGGGCGGCCCGGTTTCGAACACCTGGGCGCAGAACGGGAACCGCTGCTCGTTGTCGTCGGCGTACATCATAAACGCCAGCCCGAGCTGATGAAGGTTGCTCAGGCACTTTGCCTGCCGGGCGTTTTCCCGCGCGCGGTTGAGCGCCGGGAGCAACAGGCTGATGAGCACCGCGATGATGCCGATCACCACCAACAACTCAACAAGTGTGAACGCCCGGCGAAGAAGCGCCGGCGGGTGTTTGCAAAGATCGGCCACGGGGAAGCCTTTCGACAAACCGCAGCGCCGACGAAGGGAAATGAAGTCGGCGAATATGTTGATTGTACCCGGGGAAGGTGCCGATGCCAACCATTAAGGCAGCCACGCCCACTAAATAGCCGTGCGCGACTACACGCTTCAAAAATGGCGAAGGCAAGACGGTGTCGGTCCGGGGGACTGCACCCTCTGTCGTGACACGGGCGTCCCGCCCGTGCCTGTGGTATGCAAGTCGGGACAGATCGATGGTTCCTACTTTTCAGCCACCGGCACGGGCGGGACGCCCGTGTCACATTCAAAAATCCCAAACCTCGCATGCCCAACGCGTCGTTGAGTTGCAACATCGACCGCAGTTCATGCCCGCTGGATGTCGATGGCGCTTGATCGCGCATGATTATTTAGCGTTGCAGCCTGCGCCGGCGCCAGAACCAAATTCCGCCGCCGACGAGCAGTAGTGTTGCCAACCCTGCCGGGAGCGCGGCGGGAAGGGGAACGGTCACATCCTGGATCGTGCTGTCGGTGAGGCCGTAACTGGTCGTGAACACCACATATGAGAATCTGCCGTCCGTGGTGCCCAGCAGGCTGAACGGCGCAACGAAGCTGAGTTGATCGCCTTGAATGGTAAACGGCACGCTCCCGCGCACCGCCCCCCATCCGCCGGCGGCGGGGCTGGGGTCGATGCCGTTCTCAAAGCCATCGCGGATCGGGATAATCGAACCGCCGCCGATCTCTTCGCCGCGGATCACGGCGCGGATCGCGCTTTCCGGGCTGGAGTAAACGGGGGCCAGTGAGTCTGGAACGATCTCGTATTGAAAAGACTCGGCCCGCCGGCCATACGTGTCGGCAGGCACAAGATCCGGCGGATGATTGAAAACCAGATCAAACGAGACCTGCCCGGCGGAGGCGTCCACCCGGGCCGTCTGCGAGAGAATCGACAGTCCCCCTTGGGCCGGCGTAGCCCCCGCCAAAAACGCCAACGCCGGCAACATCAAAGACGCGAACGCAAAACGACTGCGCCACATAGCACTCCCATCACCCTCTGGCCGCTCGGATTCCATTCCATCGCGGCACAAGGGGCGGCTGCTCCCCCGCGCGCGTGCGATTCGGGAGTAGTATACCATATTTGTTGAGGAAGTGCGAATCCGATTCGAACCACAAATCGGCCAACAAACGGTTCGGCTCGCTGAATGCCGTAGGGTCCGCTTCAGCGGACGCGGTCCGCCGGGGCTGGAAACTTCGGACCGCTCCGACATGCGGATATAGATGCCATTCGTGGATTCAGATCCTTTAATGTGACACGGGCGTCCCGCCCGTGCCGACGGCTGTCGAATAGGGAAAATCGGTGTATCGTGAGTTCCATGCAACACGCATGGGTGGGACGCCCGTGTCACGATTGACGTTACATTTTCCAACGATGACACCCTCCCGATTTTTCCACAATTGGACAGTGCGTAGTCGCGCACGGCTATTTGGCCGCGTGCGCTGAAGCGCACCCTACGAATACACCTATGGCGAGTTCCGCGTTACCTTATGGTAAATTCCCGCCTGAATGAGCCATCCCCTGCGCGAGATTCTGCTCAAACTTTGCCGGCGCGAAGACCTCAGCCGCGCCGAGGCGCGCCAGGCGTTTATCCACATCATGTCGGGCCACGCCGCCGAGGCGCAGATCGGCGGGTTGCTGGTGGGATTGGCGGCCAAGGGAACCACCGTCGATGAACTGGTCGGGGCGGCCACCGTCATGCGCGACAACGTCATCCCCGTCGGCTGCGATGACGCTGGCGTCGTCCTGGATACCTGCGGCACCGGCGGCGACGTCCGCCATACCTTCAACATCTCCACTGCCGCCGCTCTTATCGCGGCGGGCGCGGGGGTCAAGGTCGTCAAGCACGGCAACCGCTCGGCCTCCAGCCAATCCGGGTCGGCCGATGTCCTGGAACGGCTGGGCGTAAAGCTGGAAACATCGCCGGCCCAATTGAGCCGATGCCTGAATGAGGCCAACATCTGCTTCGCGTTCGCGCGGTTGCATCACCCGGCGATGAAGTTCGTCGCCGCCGCCCGCTCCGCGCTGGCCATACCGACCATTTTTAATCTCTTGGGCCCGCTCACCAATCCGGGCCGCGCCCGGCATCAACTTCTTGGCGTCTTCGCGCCGGAACTCACCGGGCGGTTGGCATCGGTGCTCAAGGAACTGGGCAGCGAACGGGCCTGGGTGGTGCATGCCGACGACGGGCTTGATGAGCTTTCCACCCTGGGCCCCACCCGCATCAGCGAGTTGCGGGCCGGCGAAGTACACACCTGGCACCTCAACCCGCGCGAACTGGGACTGGAATACGCAAGGCTGTCGGATTTGCAGGTGAGCAGTGCGGCGGAGTCGGCGCAGGTGATCGAAAATGTTCTGGCCGGCCAGCGCGGCCCGGCGCGCGATATCGCGCTGCTGAACGCCGCCGCCGCGCTGGTGGTTGCCGGGCAACGCGACGATCTGCGCTGGGCTCTCGATCTGGCGGGACAGGCGATCGACAGCGGCGCGGCCCGGCGGGCGCTCGATTCGCTGGTCAGGCATTCCATGCAGTAGCGAATGCTGTTCGCGAATTGAAAGAACGGCGCAACGTATCACGGGCGTCCCGCCCGTGCCGAGGGCGAGAAAGTCCGCGAACCGCAATTTTCGCTAGCGGGTCAGTCTGAATATTAAGCTTTTTTTGTTTCCGTCCCGCACTCGGGGCACTGGCCCGGTGTTGCGCGCAGGTCGTAGCCGCAGCGGAAACATCGGCTGTGACGCAGCCGCCATCGCTCGCGCCGTGCCCTGCGCAAAGCGAACATCCACAACGTGGGCAACGGGGCGAACATCGCCGCGATCCCCCAGTACGGTACCGCGACGGCCCACGATGTGCCCGTCATCTTCAGATCGCCCACCCGCAAACTCTTTTCCCAGTCGTAGCCTAATCCCCCGAACGTCCGCTTCACGAATCCAGTGGACGCAGGATCTTTATTTGCTTTCGCCAGCTTCGCGTCCCCTCGCATACCATGTTGATTGGGGGCCAACAGTTGGATCGCCAAGTCATCGTCGCTCCAAAAGAGGCAGTGCGCGTAGCACAGGCCGCCGTTATGCGAAATGGCCCAGAACTCCTCTCGGTGGCCCCGCTGATCGTTGTTCCAGTACAGGTGAGAATCCCAGTAGGAGTAGTACCAGTAGCTCCGAACCCACAGCGCGACCGTCGCCACGAACAGCAGCGCCGACAACGTGGCGAGGATCGTGAACAGGCGGCGTCTCATGCTTGACCTACCCAATATTCCCCGGTCTCCCTGACGTCAGCAGGGCGAAATGCCCGTGATTGGAATAGAGGACCTTTGAAGTATTGTGGCACGGGCGGCTCGCCCGTGGTCTTCGCACTTCAATACACGGGACTTCAGTCGAGCCGCGAGCCGCCCACGCCACTTATTTTTCAAACGCTTCAACTGGGTTCCGTTGACGTACTTCAAACTCTCCAGCTTACTTCCCCGCTCCGATGCACCACAACTGATCTTTGGTGCGGATGAAGAAATGCCCATTCGAGACCGCCATCGACGCCTGGCAATGCCCGCCGAGCGGATTCAACGCCAGTGATTTGAACGTCGGTCCCGCGTCGATGACCATCGTCATCGCGTCTTCGTCCAGCAGGTAGATTTTGCCGTCGGCATAAACCGGCGAGGCTTCGTAGCGGGTTCCCTCAAGCCGATGCTTCCATAGCAATTTGCCGGTGGCGGCCTCGAAGCATTGGAGAACGCCGTCTTCCTTCATGGCATACAGGCGATGATCGTGAAAGAGGTACGAGGGGATGGTCGGCACGCCCTTTTTGGTTTGCCAGACGAGATTCGTCTTCGTCACGTCGCCCTGCCCGCCCAGCCGCCAGCAGCGCAGAGCCGGGCCGGATTTGGCGCCAAAGCCCGGCGAAGTAAACAGCAGCCCGTCGCCGATCACCGGCGAGGGGACCGGTGTCTCCCCCTCGTTAAACGCCCACCAGATCTTCCGGCCCGTTTCCGGATCAAGCCCCTCCACCACGTCGCCGGCGGTGCTGATCAGTTGCGTCTTGCCGTCCACTTCGACAAATCGCGGCAGGGTGTGGCCGATGCGCGACTTGCCGCGAAAGGTTTTCCAGCGCTGCTTGCCGGTGTCGGTGTCCAGCGCCAGGACATATCCCTGGTCCCAGGGTATTTGCCAGCCGAGCAGCTCGTTGGCATGAGGATCGGAGGTGCTGCCGTCGAAATTCTGGATCAGCAAATCCTTGTAAATGGCCGGCGACGCGCCCAATCCGTGACGGCTGTAGAAATGGTTGTCGAGATTCGTCCAGGCCACCTTGCCATCAAACGTGACGGCCGCGATGCCGCCTTCGCCGAAGATGGCGTACACCTTTTGCCCGTCTGTGGAGGGCGTGGGCGTCGCCCAGGAGTTCATCCCCTCCTTGCGGGTGGGCGTCTGATTGAAAACTTGCGTGTCCCAGAGAATCTTGCCGCTTTTTCGATCGACGCAAAGGACGTGACACGAGGCGCCATTCTCGGTGGCGGACGTGACGAACACGCGATCGCCCCAGACAATCGGCGACGACCAACCCGTGCCGGGGATCGGCGTTTTCCACGCGATGTTCTGGGTACTGCTCCAGATGATTGGCAGGGCTTTCCCGCTCGATTCCCCCTGCCCGGTCGGCCCGCGAAACTGCGGCCAGTTTTCCGCCGACGCGAGCATCGACAAGAGGAGACCCATGGAAGCCGCCAGAAAACAATATTTCACGGCACGCATTTCAACACTCCTTAGCCCGGGAAACTCACAATTAACGACGAAGTTACCATGACACTCAGCGCCGGCTTAAGCCCGCAACCCAAAGAGAAAACAACCACGGGGGCACGGAGGCGCGTTCGACGCGACGCGCCGCCTTGCAATATAAAAACCTGAATGGTTGCTTTTACAGGCCTTCAATGAAATGCGCGGCTTGAGCCGAAAGTGCCTCCGTGTTTCCGTGCCTCCGTGGTGAGATTTTTCTCCGCGGAACTTACAAGAATTTGGTGGCCCTGACTAGGTTTCGCGGGATATCTTCGAAGAAAAAAAGCGATGTAACGTCCATATTTTCACGCCAGCAAATCTGCCAGCTATCCGCGAAAAGCCGGAGGAACATCATTTCATTGATCCCGCAGTCCGACCGGCGGCAGGAAGACCTCGGTGAGGATGAATTGATGATGAAGCGTGGCGGGGCGGAGCCAGCGGCGCAGAGCCGCGGCATCGGCGCTGGCGGTGCGCGCGGCGGTCTTGCGCTCGGATTGCGGGACAATCGCAACGGGCGCCTGCATACGCGGAACGGCTTGCTTGAGAGCCGGCCCCGGCGCGGCGGAGGAAGGACGCGGCGGCTGTAGCGGGGCTGGAGTTGGGGCGGGGCGCGCTGCTTGGGG